>NZ_JBVPVA010000793.1:0-2456 GCF_055612215.1 Actinomycetospora sp.
TGGTGGACGCGCCGGAGTGGCGCTGGGGCTGACCCATGTGAACGGTTGTGGTCGCCATGGCGACCGAGATCGTTCACATGCGAAGCTGGGACGGTGGTTCGCGTCGCCAACTGTGCCGGGTGGCTGTGGGACCGGTTCTCCGGACTGCGGGACGCGCTCGCGGGTCCGGTCGACGTCGTCACCGGCGACTACCTGGCCGAACCCACCCTGCGCCAGCTCGCCCTGGACAAGCAGCGCGACCCGGAGCTCGGCTACGCGCAGAGCTTCCTCGCCCAGTTCACCGACGCCGTGGACCTGCTGGTCGAGCGCGGTGCGCGGCTCGTCGTCGACGCCGGCGGGCTCAACCCGGCCGGGCTCGCGGCGCGGTGCCGCCGGGTGATCGCCGAGGCCGGGCACGACCTCGTCGTCGCGCACGTCGAGGGCGACGACGTCCTCGGCCGGCTGGGCGAGTTCGGGCCGCTCGAGCACCTCGACGACGGCCGCCCGCTCGCCGACTGGGGCCACCAGCCCGGCACCGCCAACGCCTACCTCGGCGGCTGGGGGATCACCGCGGCGCTGGCCGCCGGCGCCCACGTCGTCGTCACCGGCCGGGTCACCGACGCGTCCCTGACGACGGGCGTCGCCGCCTGGTGGCACGGCTGGTCGGTCGAGGACACCTCGCAGGAGGCGTGGGACCGCCTGGCCGGGGCCGTCGCCGCCGCCCACGTCATCGAGTGCGGCCCGCAGGCCACCGGCGGCAACTTCTCGGGCTTCACGACGGTGCCGCGGGTCGACGACCTGGGCTACCCGATCGCCGAGATCGCCGCCGACGGCACCGCGGTGATCACCAAGCACGAGACCGCGGGCGGGATGGTCACCACCGACACCGTCACCGCGCAGCTGCTCTACGAGATCCAGGGCCCGACCTACCTCAACCCGGACGTCACCGTCGACCTCTCCGCGGTCACGGTCACCCATGAGGCGCCCGACCGGGTGTCGCTCACCGGGGTGCGCGGCTCGCCCCCGAGCCCGACGACGAAGCTCGCGATCACCGCGCCCGGCGGGTTCGAGTCGAGCCTGTCGTTCTACGCGACCGGGCTCGACCTCGAGGCCAAGGTCGACCTGCTCCGCACCCACGTCGAGCGGATCACCGGGGCGCTCGACCTGAGCCTGCTGCGCGTCGACCGCATCGGCGCCCCCGTCGAGGACCCGCCCGACCAGTGGGCCGCGGCGCAGCAGATCCTCGTCACCGCGCAGGCCCGCGACCGGGCGCAGGTCGGCGCCGAGCGCTTCATCGCCCCGCTGACCGGGCTCTTCCTGCCCGGCTACCCGGGGCTCTACGTGAACCCGCTGCGGGTCGCGAACCCGGTCGTCGAGTACTGGCCGACGCTCCTGCCGACCGACGCGCTGGCCCACGAGGTGGTGCTCGCCGACGGTGCGCGGCTGCCGGTGAAGGACACCCCGGTGCGTGCCGAGTTCCGCGGGCAGCCACCGTCCGTGCCCGCACCGGGCGTCGACGCCTCCGGGGACACGACGCGGGCGCCACTCGGGTTCGTCGCGCACGCGCGGTGCGGGGACAAGGGCGGGAACTCCAACGTCGGGTTCTGGCCGATCGGCGCTTCCGACGAGGCCTGGGCGTGGCTGCGGGCGGCGGTGTCGGTGGAGTGGGTCGCCGAGGTGTACCCGGGGGTCGCGGTCGAACGGCACGAGTTCCCCGGCCTGCGCGCGGTGCACCTGGTGATCCACGGCATCCTCGGCAAGGGCGCGTCGTCGAACGGGCGCCCCGACATCGCCGGCAAGGCGGTGGCGGAGTTCCTGCGGGCCCGCCACGTCGACGTCCCGACGACGTTGCTCGCGGAGGTCAGCCAGGAGGGAAGCCACGGATGAGCCTCACCGACCGGCTCGAGAAGGCGTGGGCGAACCCGGTGGCCGGCGAGGAGCCGTTCGACCTCGCCGGCGAGCTGGAGACGGTGCTCGGTGGGGTCGGGCTGTCCGTCGACGACGCCGGGGGGACGGTCACGACGACCGGTGCGGATCCGGTCGTGCCGTCGCCGATGCGGATCGGCGGGGCGGCGACGATCGGGCTGCTGACGAAGTCGGTCGCGGCCGCCGCGGTGCACCGGTGGCGGGGCGGCCCGGGCCAGGACGTGCACGTCGACCTGCGCCGCGCCCCGCACCGACTCTGCCCGTTCTACGACCGGCGCTGGGAACGGATGGGCCGCTACCCGGTCGCGTCGTCGCTCGAGTCCGGCAACGCGATGGCGTTCTCGTTCTTCCGCTGCGCCGACGGGCGCTGGGTGATGCCGCAGAACATGTACGCCGGGCTGCGCCTGCGGGCCCAGGAGCTGCTCGGGGTGCCGCTGACGAAGGACCGGGTGACGGCGGCCATCGGGGAGTGGACCGCGCCGGAGCTGGAGTCGGCCGCGGCCGAGGCCGGCGTCGTCATGCCGATGCTGCGCACGCTGCCGGAGTTCCTC
>NZ_JBVPVA010000893.1:0-1413 GCF_055612215.1 Actinomycetospora sp.
GGTTCACGAAGATCGACACGACGGTCGTCGAGCCCGGGATGCCGCGCGCACGTCGCATCAGCTCGCGGTGCCCCTCGTGCAGGGCGCCCATGGTCGGTACGAGGTTCACCCGGCGCCCGCTGCCGCGCAGCGCCTTCGTCACGCGGCGCAGGGACGCCGGGTCCTCGTGGACGGTCAACGCGTCCTGGGCGTACCGGGGTCGGCCACGGCCGGCCATGTCGTGCGTGCGCAGGCTGGAGGGGCGGGTCACGGCGTGGGCCTCTCGAGGGCGTGGACGATGTTCGTGGAGTCCTCGGGGCCGATCAGCCCGCGCTCCAGGGCGCGTTCGGCGGTCCGCTTGGCGAGGGCCCGGTAGAGGTCGGCCGACGCGGGGGCGCGCCGATCGAGGTGGCGCAGGTGGGTCGCGACGGTGCCGGCGTCCCCGCGCACGACCGGCCCCGTCAGCGCCCGGTCGCCGAGCCGCAGCGCGTTGTCCAGCGCCGCCGAGAGCAGAGGGGCGAGCACGCGCTCGGCCGGCTCGATGCCTGCGTTCGTCAGGATGTCGACGGCCTCGCGCACGAGCGTGATCAGGTGGTTCGCCCCGTGCGCGAGGGCCGCGTGGTAGAGCGGGCGCAATTCCTCGGGGACGCGCACCGGTTCCGCGCCGATCTCGACGACGAGGGCCTCGCCCACCAGCCACGCCGCCTCGGCGTCCTCGCTCCCGGACTCCCCCGCGGTCACCCCGACGCACGCGCCGGCGAGCCGGGGGACGTCCTCGGCCCGGCCGGTGACGGTCATGGCCGGGTGCAGTGCGATGGGCAGGACGTCGTGCTCGGCGGCGGGGCCGAGGACGCCGACGCCGTGCGCGCCGCAGGTGTGCACGAGGATCTGGCCCGGGCGCAGGCACCCCGACGCCGCGAGACCGCGGACGAGCCCGGGCAGGACGTCGTCGGGGACGGCGAGCAGGGCGAGGTCGGCGCGGCGCACCACCTCGTCGGGCGGGAGGATCTCCGCGTCCGGCAGCAGCGCCTCGGCCCGGGCGCGGGAGGCCCGGGACACCGCGGACGCGGCGACGACCCGGTGCCCGGCGCCGGCGAGCGCAGCGCCCATCACGGCGCCGACGCGCCCGGCGGAGACCACCCCGACGTCGAGGCGGGCGGGTCGGGGCGCGGCCGGGACCGGCCCGGCGTCGTTGCCGGAGGCGCTCACAGGGACACCCCTCACAGGTCGTCGTTCCCGTCCCGCGGCGCGGGTACCGGACGATGCGCCCGCGAGGGTAGACGCGGGCGGACCGGACGGGCCGTGCAGGTGAGCGGCTTCACCGTGCTCGGCGGGGTGGTGACGCGGCGGCGTCGGTGCGCTGCGGCCGGCGCGGCTCCTCCACCCCGCGCCGGCGCGGCTGCCCACCGCGCGAGGGGCACACCACGCATCCCC
>NZ_JBVPVA010001055.1:0-1944 GCF_055612215.1 Actinomycetospora sp.
GCCGTAGAGAGAACTGACGAGGTCAGCTCGAGGGTCCCCGACCATCGCGTCGGCCGCTGTGATGGCGAACAGCTCCGTCACCGCGAGGAGGACGAGGCCGACGGCTGCGCCGAAGAGGCCGACACGCGCCGGCCGGGACGCCCCGGCCACGCGGGCCAGGGCCAGCACACCAGCCACCAGAGCGAGGTGCTGGACGGCGAAGGTCACCTGTGCAACCGAGAAGACGCCCGGGCTGAACGGGGTGCTGTACCGCGACGCCTCGGACGGATCGGACGCCAGGAGTGCGGCCAGGACGACGAGGCCTTGGAGCGCCCCGACGATCCCGCCCCAGAAGCAGATGCGGCCACCGAGTTCTGTGCGACGATCCGGGAATTCACGTTGGCCGAGTGTCATGCCCGACGACGATAGGAACTGCGCGCAGTGCGCACCTGAGCGGCAGCACTCATCTTTCGACCACTCATCAGGTTCTCTATGCTCATCGATGTGGATGCGCGCAGGGCCGGGTCCCTGCCGAGGTCGGCCCCCGGGGCGGCGGAACTGCTGTCCCGGGCGCGCGGGCTCGCGCTCGAAGGCCGGACGGAGGCGGCGTGGGACGCCTGCCGGGAGGCCGCGGACCACGCCCGGGCTGTGGCGGACGCCCTGTCCCTGGCCGACGCGGCGACCGCGCTGACCAACGCCGCCCGCACTCCGGTGGCCGCTCAGGTCCACCACCTGTGCCTCGAGGCACTCGCGGCGCTCGGTGGCGAGGACGCTGACCGCGAGCGCAGGCTGCGCGCGCAGCTCGAGGCGACCCGCTCCCCCTGGGGCCGTCCCACCGCCACATCCGTTGACACTCCCGACGCGTCCGCGCGCTTCCTGGAGCTCCTCGGCGAGCACGAGGCCCACACCCACGTCGACCACGTCCAGCGTCGGCTCGAGCTCGCCGACGAGGCGATCTCCCTGAGCCACGCCGCCGGACCCGGCGACCTCGTCGCCTCCGCGTTGATGTGGCGGATGACCGCGCTCGCGCAGCTGGGCCGCCGCGCCGATCTCGAGGCCGACCTCGCGCAGCTCACCGCGTTGGTGGCAGCAGGCCTGCAGCACTGGGACGAGCGCCTCGCCCTGGTCCGGGCGGCGCTGCGGTTGCTCGACGGGCGGTTCGCCGACTGTCGCTCGCTCGTCGCCGACCGAGCCGACTATCTGGCGTTGGTGATGCGTTCGCATCTGGCCGTGCTCTCGGGTCAGGGTCTGGAGGACAGCGAACGGGAGGTGCGCACCGCGCTCGACAGCGCGCCCTACTTCGCTCGGGGTTGGCACGCGCTGCTGCTCGTCGAGCTCGACCGGCACGACGAGGCGCACGGCTTGTGGCGCGCGATCGCGCCGCACGTCCAGGACCTGCCGACGCGAGCTCCGGAGTGGCTGATCGCGACCATCGGGCACGCCCGCCTCGCAGTCGCCTTCGAGGACCGTCCGACCGCGGCCGTCGTCCTGGCCCAACTGACACCCCATGCCCACGTGTACGGGACGAGCGGCGCCGACAGCCCCAGCTACGGTCCAGTCGCCCTCCACCTGGGCCGCCTCGAGATGCTGCTCGGACGACGCGATCGGGGCGAAGAGCACCTTCTGGCGGCCCTCCGCGCCGCTGAGGGCATGCACGACCTGCCTTCGGCGGCCATGGCCCATCTCGAGCTCGCCCGACACGTGGCCTCCCGCAGCCGCTCCGAGACGCACCTGACCGAAGCGGAACGGATCGGGACGGTCCTCGGCATGCGCCCGCTGACCACGGAACTCGCCTCGATCAGAACCCAGCGCTCCGATCAGCACATCGGCACGCTGTCACGACGGGAAACCGAGATCGCCGCCCTCGTGGCCGACGGCATCAGCAATCGCGAGATCGCATCACGGCTCCATCTCTCGGAGCGGACCGTCGAGAACCACGTCCGACACATCATGCAGAAGGTCGAC
>NZ_JBVPVA010001153.1:0-14829 GCF_055612215.1 Actinomycetospora sp.
CGCGCCCCGAGCTCGCGTCGCAGCCGCGCGAGGTGCCGACCCAGCGCCCCGTCGCCGGCCCACGCCGCCAGCACCGCCTGCCCGGCGGGCGCCGGCCGGATCCCGGTCGCCCGGCGGGCGGCCAGCACGGCCTCGCGCAGCGGCGGCGGCGCCACCATCCAGCCGACGCCCAGGGTCGGCGACGCGATCTTGCTCGCGGTGCCGAGGTGCACGACGACGTCGGGCGCGAGCGCGGCGAGCACCGGCAGGGGGGCGACGTCGTAGCGCAGCTCGCCGTCGTAGTCGTCCTCGACCACGACGAACCCGTCCGCGCGGGCCCGCCGGGCGAGCTCCCCGCGCCGCGCCACCGGCAGCCGGCCGCCGAGGGGGTACTGGTGCGCCGGGCTGGCGTAGACCACGTCGAGTCCCGGCGGGACGGCGTCGACGACGAGCCCGTCGGCGTCCACCGCGAGCCCGACGACCTCGTGGCCGGCGGCCCGCACGACCCCGACCGCGCGGCGGTACCCGGGGTCCTCGATCCCGACGCGCAGCGACCGCCCGTGCGCCGCGCCCAGGACGGCCAGGAGCTCGCCGAAGCCCGCGGTCGTCCCGGCGGTGGCGAGGACCGCCTCGGGACCGGCGGTGATCCCGCGGTGGCGCAACAGGTGCTCGGCGACGGCGGCGCGGTAGGCGTCGGTGCCCGCGTGCTCCGGGCGTCCGGCCGGGTCGAGGTCGCCGGCGTGGCGCCAGGCCCGGCGCCACGCCGCGGTGTCGAGCACCTCGAGGCACGGCGCACCCGGCCGCAGGTCGGTCGACGACGGGGCTCCACTGCCACTGGGTGCAAGCGTCGACGCTCCGCTGGCATCAGGACGGGCACCAGGACGGGCAGCGGGACCGGGACCGGCGGCGACCGGAGGACCCGGGGGCGCCGCCGTCACCACCGTTCCCGACCCGTGCCGCGCACCCAGCCAGCCCTCGGCCACGAGCTGGTCGTAGGCCGCGCTCGTGACGGTGCGGCTCACGCCCAGCTCGCGCGCGAGCACCCGCGTCGCCGGGACCCGGTCCCCCGGGCGCAGCCGACCGTCGAGCGCGGCCCGGCGCAGCGCGTCGGCGAGCTGGACCGCGAGCGGGACGCCCGCCCCGCGGTCGAGGCCCACCACGACCGACGACACCGGACTCGCCACGAGTGGCCTCCTCGATCGACGCGGGAATGGCCCTCGCAGCATGCCACCGCGAGCACCGATGATCGATGGCGTGACCCTCTCCGCCACCCCACGCACCCAGCTCCGCCGCAAGCGGGAACGGCAGGCCGACGACCGCGCCCTCCTGCACGCCGTGCTCGACGAGGCCCTGGTCTGCCACCTCGGGCTCGTCGACGACGACGGCACCCCGCTGGTCCTCCCCACCATGCACGCGCGCCTCGGCGAGGTCGTGTACGTGCACGGCTCGACGGGCGCCGCGAGCCTGGCCGCCGACCGCGACGTGTGCCTGACCGTCACCCTGCTCGACGGGCTCGTGCTGGCCCGCAGCGTGTTCGCCCACTCCGCGAACTACCGCAGCGCGGTCGTCCGGGGCCGCGCCCGCCGGGTGACCGACCCCGACGAGCAGCTCGCCGCGCTCCGGGCCGTCGTCGAGCACCTGACGCCGGGCCAGTGGGACCACGCGCGGCGCCCCGACCGCCGGGAGGCCGCCGCGACCGCCGTCCTCGCCCTGTCCCTCGACGAGGCCAGCGTCAAGGTGCGTCAGGGCCCGCCGGGCGACCCGGAGACGGTCGAGGCGGGTGACCGGCGCTGGGCCGGCGTCGTGCCGGTCAGCACGGTGCTCGGCGCGCCGGAGACCTGTCCGGCCCTCCCCGACGACGTCGGCGTCCCCGGGCACGTCCGGGCCTGGGCCGACCGGAGCACGGCGGCCCGGTGATCGACGACGGTTCCTGACCGTCCAGCTCAGGCCGGGACGAGTGCCCGCACCCGAGCGGGCGCCACCCGCCGGCGCAGCTGCACGGTCGTCCCGCCGGACCCGGAGGTCACCGAGGCCCGGGCCAGCGTGTGCATCAGCCCCAGCCCGCGACCGCGCCAGCCGGGATCCTGCGGCCGGCGCCAGGCCCCGTCGTCGGAGATCGTGACGACGAGGTCGCGGCCGCCGACCCGCGGCGCCGACACCGCGGCCCGCAGCCGCATCTCGCCCCGGGCCACCGACGCGGCGTAGGCGTGGTCGACGACGTTGGCCAGCGCCTCGTAGACGGCGAGCGTGAGGTCGTCGACCGCGTCCGGGTCGGCGAGGTGGGCGAGCCACTCGTGGAACCCGCGCCGGATCGTGGAGGCCTCCGCGCGCGTCGCGGTGGCGCTCAGGGTCAGGGCTCCCGTCCGCTGCGGCACGTCCACGGGCCCGAGATTGCCTCGGCGACGGGGCCGCGAAACGCACTCCCCACCGGTCGTGCGCGCCACGGCGACGGAGCTCACTCGGGCTTGCGCTCCCGGTTGATCAGCTCGTCACCGACGTCGCGGGCCGACACGTCCCCGGCGCACACCCGGCGGACGGCGTCCACGATCGGCGTGTCGACCGCGTGGCGGCGGGCCAGCTCCCCGATCGCCTCGCAGGACTTGACGCCCTCGGCGACCTGGCCGTGGTTGGCCTCCTCGGCCTCGGCGACCGACATCCCGGCGCCGAGGGACGCGCCGAAGCGCCGGTTGCGCGACAGCGGGGAGGAGCACGTCGCGACGAGGTCGCCCATCCCCGCGAGGCCCGCGAGGGTGAGCGCCTGCCCGCCCAGCGCCACCGTCAGCCGGGAGATCTCGGCCAGTCCACGGGTGATCAGCGAGGCCGTGGTGTTGTCCCCGTAGCCCAGCCCCGCGGCCATCCCGCACGCCAGGGCGATGACGTTCTTGCACGCGCCGCCGAGCTCGCAGCCGATGACGTCGACGTTGGTGTAGGGCTTGAAGTAGCCGGTCGAGCAGGCGTGCTGCACCGCGACGGCCCGCTCGTGGTCGGAGCACGCGACGACGGTGGCCGTGGGCTGCTCGGCGGCGATCTCCCCCGCGAGGTTCGGACCGCTGACGACGGCGATGCGGCTCGGATCGACCGCGCCCGCGTCGGCGACGACCTCGCTCATCCGCTTGAGCGTGCCCATCTCGACGCCCTTGGCCAGGCTGACCACGGTCGCGTCGGACGGGAGGTGGGCGCGCCAGTCCTCGAGGTGGGACCGCAGCTTCTGGGCGGGGATCGCGAGGACGACGGCCGACACCCCGTCGAGGGCGGCCTCGGCGTCGTGGGTCGCCCGCAGCGCCTCGGGCAGGGCGACGTCGGGGAGGTACTCCGCGTTGACGTGGTCCTTCTCGATCGCGTCGGCGACCTCCTGGCGGCGCGCCCACAGGGTCACGTCCGTCCCCGCGTCCGCGAGCACCTTCGCGAACGTGGTGCCCCACGAGCCGGCACCCAGTACGGCGTAGCGGCTCATCCCACGGTCCCCGTGTCGGACGTCGGCGTTCCCGGGGCCGACTCGCCCCGGACCTCCTCGAGCAGCTCGCGCACGGCCGTCATCATCCGCGCGGTCGTCTCGCGCAACAGCGCCGCCCCGGGGCCCTTCTCCCCCACCCGCGCCCGCAGGTCGTCCAGCTCGATCGGAGCGCCGGCCCGCACCGTGACGCTCGCGCCGAACGGCGAGGGCCGGAACCGTCTGCGGTAGTGGTCGTAGACCGCGAGCGTGCCCCAGTGCACCGTCGGGATCACCGGCACCTCGCTCGCCAGGGCGAGCCGCGCGGCCCCGGACCGCGCCTCCATCGGCCAGCCGTCGGGGTCCCGCGTGATCGTGCCCTCGGGGTAGATGACCACGACGCCGTCGTCGGCGAACGCCCGCCGGGCCGCGTCGATGCTGGCCCCGGCGTCCCGCGAGCCGCGCGAGACGGGGATCTGGCGGCTCCCGGCCATGATCCGGCCGAACCCCGGCACCTTCCACAGCGAGTCCTTCGCGAGGAAGCGGGGGGTGCGGCGGGCCCGGTGGACGAACACCGCGGTGTAGACCGGGTCGAGGTAGGAGACGTGGTTGCAGACCAGCATCGCCGGCCCCTGCGCCGGGACGTGCTCGAGGCCGACCATCCGGCGCCGGGCGACCAGCAGGGTGATCGGGTAGAAGACCGCCGCCGACAGGGCCACCGCCGGCCCGCCCGGTTCCCTCCGCCGATGCCGCACCTCGGCGGGCATCCGCGCCGCCGTGCCCGCGGGGGCTCCGCGCTTCGCCACTGGACGTGTCCTCCTCGCCGCCGACCGTGCCGGCCCGAGCGCGCAGTCTCCCGTGGCCGTGATCGCCCGACAAGACGGAGCACCCGACGAGACGCCGGCGCGGGGCGACGCGGTACGGGCGCCGACGCCCCGGCGGGCGGACACTGGACGCCATGACCGTCGCGGTGGACCTCGTGGTCCCCCTCAAGGAGCTCCGGCGCGCGAAGTCACGGCTGGCCGGGGCCACGGTGGACGTCGTCCCCGCCCCGCAGCGGCCCGCGGCGCACGCCGGCCTCGCGCTGGCGCTCGCCGCCGACACCCTCGCCGCGGTGCTCGCCTCGGCGGTGCGCCGGGTCGCGGTCGTCACGTCCGACCCGCGCGCCGCGGCCCTGGTCCGTCCCGCCGGGCCCGACGACGGGTCCCAGCAGCGCGCCGTCGTCGTCGACGACCCGGGCACCGGGCTCAACGCCGCCGTGCGCGCGGGGGTCGAGCACCTGCGCGGGCTGGCCGACGGGAGCCCGGCGCCGGTCGCGGCCCTGCTCGGCGACCTGCCGGCGCTGCGCCCCGCCGAGCTCGACGAGGCCCTCGCCCGGGCGGTGGCGGTGCTCGCCGACGGCGCGCCCGCGGCCTTCGTCGCCGACCACACCGGCGAGGGGACGACGCTGCTCGTGCTCACCCGGCCGGGCCACGGCGGGCCCCACTTCGGCCCGCGGTCCGCCCCGGCGCACGCCGCCGCCGGCGCCGTCGCGCTGACCGGTGACTGGCCGGGCCTGCGCCACGACGTCGACGTCCCGGCCGACCTCGACCGGGTCCGCGCCCTCGGGGTCGGACCCGCCACCCGGGCCTGGCCCGAGGTCCCGGTCCCCGTCGCGCCGCTCGCGGGCTGCCGCTGAGGGAGTGGGCGAGGCGACGACCCGTCGCACTCGCCGGGCCGCCCGTCGCCCGGGACAATGCGCCGTGTGAGCGACTCGGAACCCGGTGGCGCGGACACGGCCCTGCACGACGCCGCCGACGGCCGGTCGGGCGCCCGGACGGCGACCGAGCCCGGCCCGCCGCCTCCCGCACCCCCGACCGGCGAGGGCCGCGAGGACGGCGGCGACGGGAGGGCGACCGACGGCCGCAGCACGGACGGCCGGGATGGCCGCGGACGCCTGCCGCTGGCGCCGGCGGCCGCGACCCCGTCGAGCGACGGCTCCGCGGACCTCCCGGAGGACCGCTACCTCAACCGCGAGCTGTCGTGGCTGGAGTTCAACGCCCGGGTGCTCGCACTCGCCGAGGACCCCAGCCAACCGCTGCTCGAGCGCGCCAAGTTCCTCGCGATCTTCGCCTCGAACCTCGACGAGTTCTACATGGTGCGCGTCGCGGGCCTGAAGCGGCGCGAGGAGACCGGGCTCTCGGTGCGCAGCGCCGACGGGCTCACGCCCCGGGAGCAGCTCGCCCGCATCGCCGCCCGGAACCAGGAGCTCGCCGAGAAGCACGCCCGGATCTGGCTCTCCGACGTCGGGCCCGCGCTCGAGGAGGCGGGGGTCCACGTCATCGGCTGGGACCGCGTCACCGCCGACGCCCGCGAGCGGCTCTCCGCGTGGTTCGACGCGCAGGTGTTCCCGGTCCTCACGCCACTGGCGGTCGACCCGGCGCACCCCTTCCCCTACATCTCGAACCAGTCGCTGAACCTCGCGGTCGCGGTGCGCGACCCGCAGACCGGCATCGAGCACTTCGCCCGCGTCAAGGTGCCGAACAACGTGCCCCGCCTCGTCCGGGTCGGCCCGGAGCCCGGCGGCGACGGCGAGGACTCCGCCGACGGGAGCAACCTCGACCGCCGCTGCTGGTTCCTGCCGATCGAGGACCTCATCGCCGAGCACCTCGACCGGCTCTTCGAGGGCATGGAGGTCGCCGAGCACCACGTGTTCCGCGTGACCCGCAACGCCGACCTCGACGTCGAGGAGGACCGGGACGAGGACCTGCTGCAGGCCCTCGAGCGCGAGCTCGCCCGGCGCCGCTTCGGCCCGCCAGTGCGTCTCGAGATCACCGACGAGATGAGCGAGCACATGCTCGAGCTGCTGCTCCGCGAGCTCGACGTCGACCCCCACGACGTCGTGCAGGTGCCCGGCCGGCTCGACCTCTCGGCCCTCATGGAGCTGATGGCGCTCGGGCGCCCGGAGCTCAAGGACCCGGTGTTCGTCCCGGCCACCCACCCGGCGTTCAGCGAGGGCGAGACCCCGAAGAGCGTCTTCGCGACCCTGCGCGAGGGCGACGTGATGGTGCACCACCCCTACGACTCGTTCTCCACGAGCGTGCACCGGTTCATCGAGCAGGCCGCGACCGACCCGAAGGTCCTCGCGATCAAGCAGACGCTCTACCGCACCTCGGGCGACTCGCCGATCGTCGAGGCGCTGATCGACGCCGCGGAGGCGGGCAAGCAGGTCGTCGCGGTCGTCGAGATCAAGGCCCGCTTCGACGAGCGCGCGAACATCAACTGGGCCCGCGCGCTGGAGCGGTCCGGGGTGCACGTCGTGTACGGCCTGGTCGGCCTCAAGACCCACGCCAAGGCGGCGCTGGTGGTGCGCCAGGAGGGGTCGACGATCCGGCGCTACTGCCACCTGGGCACCGGGAACTACAACCCGAAGACCGCCCGGCTCTACGAGGACATCGGCGTCTTCACCGCCGACGAGACCATCGGGGCCGACCTCACCGACCTGTTCAACGTCCTCACCGGCTACGCCCGCCGTCGCCGGTACCGCCGGCTGCTCGTCGCGCCCTACGGGGTGCGCCGCGGGGTGGTCGAGCGCATCGACGCCGAGCGGGAGCACGCACTGGCCGGGCGGACCTCGGGCATCCGGATCAAGGTGAACGGCCTGGTCGACGAGCAGGTCATCGACGCGCTCTACCGGGCCTCCCAGGCCGGGGTGCCGATCGACCTCATCGTGCGGGGCATCTGTGCGCTGCGCCCGGGCGTGCCGGGCCTCTCGGAGAACATCCGGGTGCGCTCGATCCTCGGGCGTTTCCTCGAGCACTCGAGGATCTTCCACTTCGTCGGGGCGGACGAGCACTGGATCGGCAGCGCCGACATGATGCACCGCAACCTCGACCGCCGCGTCGAGGCGCTGGTGCCGGTCACCGACCGGCGGCTGGTGGCCCAGCTCGACGGGATCCTCGACTCCGCGACGGCACCGTCGACCCGGTGCTGGAGCCTGGAGCCGGACGGGTCGTGGACGCCGTGGCCGGTGGCGGCCGGGGAGGGCACCGACGGGATGCAGGTCTGTGACCACCAGATCCAGCTGCTGGCGCGGCGGGAGGCCAAGGGGTGACCGAGATCGCCGTGGCCACCCCGACCGACGAGGACCTGCCCCCGAGCATCCACGCCGCCGGTGCCGTGCTCTGGCGTCCGACGTCGGCGGGGGCCGAGGTCGCCGTCGTGCACCGGCCGCACCACCAGGACTGGAGCCTGCCCAAGGGCAAGGTCGACCCGGGTGAGTCGCGCGCCCGCACCGCGGTGCGCGAGATCGCCGAGGAGACCGGCTTCGGCGCCGTCCTGGGGCGCCACCTCGCGACGGTCCGCTACCCGGTCGGGGAGGACCGCAAGGTCGTCGACTACTGGGAGGCTCGCGCCGGCGAGGGCACCTTCACCCCCAACGGCGAGACCGACGAGCTGCGGTGGTTGGCGCCGGAGCAGGCCGCGGGGTTGCTGTCCTACGACTCCGACCGCGACGTGCTCGACGCGTTCGCCCGCAGCCCGCGCCCCCTTCGCTCGCTGCTGCTGGTCCGGCACGCCAAGGCGGGCAAGCGCGGCTCATGGCCCGACGACGACGCCCGTCCCCTCGTCGACGCCGGGCGCGACCAGGCCCGCCGGGTCGCCGACCTGCTGACGGCGCACGGTGTCGACCGGCTCGTCGCGGCGCCGAAGGTCCGGTGTCGGGAGACCCTCGAACCCGCCTCGCACCGTCTCGGCGTCGGGATCGCCGCCGACCCGGCGTTCAGCGACGAGGCGGTCGCGCAGGACCCCGGCCGGGCCCGCGCCCGCCTGCTCGAGCTCGCCTCGGGCCCGACCACGGCGGTCTGCGCCCAGGGCGACGGCATCCCCGCCCTGGTGCGCGACCTCGCCGCCGACGGGTCCGGCGGGGTGCGCCCCGAGGTCCACAGCAACCGGCGGCTCGCCGACCCGCCGTCGCGCAAGGGCAGCGTCTGGTCGCTGTCCTTCCACGCCGCCGACGGGGGCGGGCTGCGGCTCGTCGCGGCCGACTACGTGCGGGATCCCGCGGTCTGAGCCCGCTCGGCGCGGGGAACGGTCCGGTCACGAGACGGTCACGAGCCCGCCGTCAGGGCGCGGGGGCCATTCGGTTAGCGTGCAGCACGGCCGTCCGCCGGGTCCGGCCCCTGCCCGCCCGCCTGCGCCGGGGCGGCTCCGGTCGAACCCGGGTCCCAGAACGTGGAGAGTGGGCTTGCGCGCGAAGACACGTCGTTACCGGCAGATCGCGCTCGTCGCCGTGGCCGCGGCCGTCCTCCTCGGGGTCAACGTGCCCCCGGCCTTCAACTACGTCCAGGACTGGCGGCACGAGCGGCTGATCAACAGCCCCGCGTACGAGGCGCAGTACGGCCACTGGGACACCATCGAGGTGCCCCCGGACAACCGCGTCAACGCGATCCACGCCGTCCTGATGAACGACGGCAAGGTCCTCCTCATCGCCGGGTCCGGCAACAAGGAGGACATGTTCGCCACCAAGGCGCTCAAGAGCATGGTCTACGACCCGGCGACCGGACAGTCGAAGATGATCCCGGTCCCCGACGACATGTTCTGCGGCGGGCAGACGGTGCTCCCCGACGGCCGGGTGCTGTTCGCGGGCGGCACGCAGCGCTACGAGAAGCTCGACGGCGCGGTGACCAACGCGGCCGGCGCGATGCGCATCAAGAACGAGAACCCGAACGCCCCGCGCTTCCTGCCCGCGGGCACCGAGTTCACCTCGCCGAGCGGCCAGAAGTACCGCTCGGACTTCGACACGACCGTGCCCCCGGCCGCCAAGACCGGCACGGGCCTGCGCACCAGGGTCACCGCGTCGGAGGAGAAGGTCTTCGTCGAGGCCGAGCAGGCCGGCCCGGCGGCGGTCAACGGCAACCGTGACAAGTACGCCATCGCCGGCCTCAACCCGCTCGAGGCGAAGAACCTCTACGGCCTCGGCGAGCCGATGACGCTGGACAAGCAGGACTACCAGGGCACGGACAAGGCCTACACGTTCGACCCGAAGACCGAGCAGTGGTCCGAGATCCCGAACATGAACCAGCCCCGCTGGTACCCCAGCCTGACGCCGATGTCGGACGGCAACGTCCTCACGGTGGCCGGGCTGGACGGCGTCGGGCAGGTGCTCAACGGCCAGTCCGAGATCTACAACTCGCGGACGAACACCTGGATCGACCGCAAGGACCTCACCCAGTACTTCCCGACGTATCCCGCGATCTTCGAGACCGCGACGCCGCACCAGATGGTCTACACCGGCTCCACCGCCGGCTACGGGCCCTCGGACAAGGGCCGCGTCCCCGGGTTCTGGAACATCGACAACAACCTGTTCACCCCGATCCCCGGCCTGCGTGACCCGGAGCTGATGGAGACCTCGGGGTCGGCGTTCATCGGTCCGGTGCAGGACCAGCGCCTGGCCGTGGTCGGTGGCGGCGGGGTCGGCGAGAGCCCGATCGCGACGAGCCGGATCGACTTCCTGGACCTCAAGGACCCGGCGCCGCACTTCACGCCGGGGCCGAACCTCGCCCAGCCGACCCGCTACCCGAACCTGGTGAACCTGCCCGACGACACCACGTTCATCACGAACGGGTCCTCGGACTACCGCGGCAAGGGCGCGACCAACAACCACCTCGCGTACATGCTGGACCCGTCGTCGAACCAGGTCTCGCCGATGGCGGACCCGCGGATCGGCCGGGACTACCACACCGAGGCGCTGCTGCTCCCCGACGGCCGGATCCTGGTGGCCGGCTCGGACCCCCTGTTCGACGACGAGAAGAACACGATCCCCGGCACCTTCGAGCAGCGGATCGAGATCTTCACGCCGCCGTACCTGGAGAAGGGGACGCCGCGCCCGACGATCACGTCGGCGCCCGCGTCCATGACCCGCGGCCAGCAGGTCGAGATCCCCACCCCGGACGCGAACCGGATCGCGAAGGCACGACTGATCCGGACCTCGTCGGCCACCCACGTGACCACCACCGACATGCGCGACGTCGCGCTGCCGATGCAGAAGACGCCGACCGGCGTGTCGGTGACGGTGCCGCAGGAGCCGACGATCGTGCCGCCCGGGCCGTACATGCTCTTTCTCGTCGACGACCAGGGCGTCCCGAGCGAGGCCAAGACGGTCGACGTACCGTAGGGCGCCGTGCCGATCGGGCCCGTCGACGGGCAGCAGGTCCCCCGCTACGCCGGGCCGCCGACGTTCGCCCGCCTGCCCCGCCTCGGCGAGGTCCCGCGGACGGACGTGGCGATCGTCGGGCTCCCGTTCGACTCGGGGGTCAGCTACCGGCCGGGCGCCCGCTTCGGCCCGGCGCACATCCGGGCGTCGTCGCGGTTGCTGCGGCCCTACCACCCGGCGGTGGAGGTGTCGCCGTTCGCGACGCTGCAGGTCGCCGACGCCGGCGACCTCGCCCTCAACCCGTTCGACATCCCGGAGGCCCTCGCGGCCTGCGAGGCCGGGATCCGCGACCTCGCGCAGGACGGCGCGACGGTGGTCGGGCTGGGCGGTGACCACACGCTCGCCCTGCCGGCGCTCCGGGCGGTGCACGCCCTGCACGGGCCGGTGGCGGTCCTGCACTTCGACGCGCACCTCGACACCTGGGACACCTACTTCGGGGCCCCCTACACCCACGGCACCCCGTTCCGCCGGGCGAGCGAGGAAGGGCTGATCGACCGGGAACGGTCGATGCACATCGGGATCCGCGGCCCGCTGTACTCGGCGACGGACCTCGACGACGACTCCCGGCTGGGGTTCGCCGTGGTGCGCGCCGACGACTACGAGACCGACGGCGTCGCCCGCGCCGTCGAGCGGATGCGCCGCCGGCTCGCGGGCGGGCCCGTCTACGTGTCGGTGGACATCGACGTCCTCGACCCCGCCGCCGCGCCCGGCACCGGCACGCCCGAGGCGGGCGGCCTGACGTCGCGCGAGCTTCTCGGGACGCTGCGGGGGCTGAGGGGCCTCGACGTCGTCGGGGTGGACGTCGTCGAGGTGGCGCCGGCCTACGACCACGCCGAGATCACCGGCATCGCCGCCGCGCACGTGGTCTACGACCTGCTCGCCGTGCTGGCGGCGAACCGGGGCTGACCCTCCCGGAGGAGGCTGGGCGGTATGCGGATCGCGGTGTGGCAGGCGCGGGGTCCCGACGCCGGGGCGGTGCGGCTCGGGGACGCCGCCGCGCGGGCCGCGGCGGCCGGCGCCGACGTCGTCGTGACCCCGGAGCTGTTCGCCACCGGCTACGGCCGGCCGTTCGGCCCCCCGGACCCGGGCCTCGTCGGGCGCTGGCAGGAGATCGCCGCGTCGTCGGGGATCGCCGTCGTCGCCTCGGAGCCGCACGCGGGCCACATCACCGCGGTCGTCGTCCGCGCGGACGGCTCGGTGGCCGGGCGGTACGTCAAGACCCACCTCTGGGCCGACGACGAGCGGGCGGCCTTCTCCCCCGGCGACGGGACCCCGCTGATCGTCGAGCTCGCGGGGCTCCGCTGCGGGATCGTCATCTGCTACGACGTGGAGTTCCCCGAGGTGGTCCGCGGCCTCGCCCTGGCCGGGGCGCAGGTGCTGCTCGTCCCGACGGCGCTCGACGACGAGACCGTCGCGCGGGTCCTGGTGCCCGCCCGGGCCATGGAGAACCGCGTGGCGATCGCGTACGCCAACCACGTCGGGCCCGGCTTCTGCGGGGCGTCGGTGATCGCCGGACCGGACGGCCGCGAGCTCGCTCGCGCGGGCACCGACGCGGAGGAGCTGCTGGTCGCGGACGTCACCGCCGAGGACCTGGCACGGGCCCGCGGGCTCGGCGACTACCTGGCCGACCGGCGTCCGGGGACCTACCGGTGGTGACCGTCGACGGGCCCGGCTCCCCGTCCATGCTGGTGCCCGACTTCCCCTTCGCCTACGACACCTACCTCGCCCACCCGGCGGGACTCGGCGCGGTCCCGGAGGCCGCCCGGGGCACCGAGGTCGCGGTCGTCGGCGCGGGCATGGCCGGGCTCGTCGCCGCCTATGAGTTGATGCGGCTCGGGCTCCGCCCGGTCGTCTACGAGGCGGGCGAGATCGGGGGCCGGCTGCGCTCGCAGGCCTTTCCCGGCACGGCCGGGACGGTCGCCGACCTCGGCGGCATGCGCTTCCCCGCGTCCGGCCGCGCGTTCGGGCACTACCTGCGCGTCCTCGACGTCCGGACCTCGCCCTTCCCCAACCCGCTCGCCCCGCAGACCCCGTCCACGGTCATCGAGATCGCGGGCCGCAAGCACTACGCGGAGCGTGCGGAGGACCTGCCGCCGGTCTTCGGCGAGGTCTCGCGGGCCTGGGCGACCGCCCTCGCCGACGGCGCCGAGCTCCCCGCCCTACGCGCGGCGATCGCCGCCCGCTCCCCCGGCGCGATCAAGCACATCTGGAACCGGCTGGTCCCCCGCCTCGACGAGGAGAGCTTCTCCGGCTTCCTCGCCCGGTCCGCGGCGTTCTCCCGGTTCGAGCACCGCGAGCTCTTCGGCCAGGTCGGCTTCGGCACCGGCGGGTGGGACACCGACTTCCCGAACTCGATGCTGGAGATCCTGCGCGTGGTCGCGACCGACGCCGACGACCAGCACGTCCGCATCCACGGCGGCGCCCAGTCGGTTCCGCTCGCGCTGTGGCGGCGGGCCCCGTCGTCGTTGGTGGGGTGGACGCGGGGCGCGTCGCTGGAGTCGCTGCACGGCGGGTCACCGCGGCCGGCGGTGCGGGCGCTCCGGCGGCTGGACGACGGGCGGATCGGGGTCCTCGACCGGTGGGGCACCGAGCGTCCGTACGCCGCGGTGATCTCGACGGTCCAGTCGTGGCTGCTCTCCGCGGGGATCGACACCGACGAGTCGCTGTTCTCCCACGAGCTCTGGATGGCCCTCGAGCGGTCGCACTACATGCAGAGCTCGAAGACGTTCGTGCTGGTCGACCGGCCGTTCTGGCGCGACCGCGACCCGGTCACCGGACGGCACGTCATGTCCACCACGCTCACCGACCGCATGACGCGCGGGACGTACCTGCTCGACGGCGGGGGCGGTCTCGAGGACGCCGACGCCGCCACCCGGCCCGCGGTCCTGTGCCTGTCCTACACCTGGAACGACGACGCCCTGAAATGGCTCGCGCTGCCCACCGACGAGCGGGTGCGGCTGATGCTGCACTCGCTCCGCCAGATCTATCCCGACCTCGACGTCGCCTCGCACATCCTCGGCGAGCCGATCACGATCTCCTGGGAACGCGAGCCGCACTTCATGGGCGCGTTCCGCGGCAACCTGCCCGGGCACTACCGCTACCAGCGGCGGATGTTCACGCACTTCGTGCAGGAGGCGTTCGCCCCGGAGCACCGCGGCATCTTCCTGGCCGGGGACGACATCTCGTTCACGCCGGGGTGGGCGGAGGGGGCGGTGCACACCGCGCTGAACGCGGTCTGGGGCGTGGTGCACCAGCTCGGCGGGTCCTCGGCGCCGGCGAACCCGGGGCCGGGCGACCGGTTCGCCGAACTGGCGCCGGTCGCGCTGGTGTGAGCGGGGAATGCGGTGGCCGTGCCCGGCCGGACGGGGTTGGCTACCGACGTGACGACGCCGGGTGACCCCGTGGACCGCCTCGCCCTGCACGAGCTCGTGGCCCGCCACGGTCACCTGGTCGACGTCGGCGACCTCGCGGGGCTCGCCGAGGTCTTCACGGCCGACGTCGTGTACGACGTCTCCGATCTCGGCGGAGGCCGGCTGGTCGGGCTGGCCTCGATCGAGGAGGCGGCGAGAGCCCTCGGCGACGGCAACCCGGTCGGGCACCACGTGACGAACGTCGTCGTGGACGAGCTGACCCCGGACACCGCGCGGGTGCTCTCCAAGGGCCTGGGGGTGACGACGGACGGCCGGGTCGGCAGCGTGGTCTACGAGGACGACGCCGTCCGCACCGATGAGGGGTGGCGGATCCGGCGGCGGGTGGTGCGTGGGCGCCGGCGGCCGCTCCAGCGCTGAGCGCCCGGACACATCGTGATCGAACCGCGACCTGGGATGGGTCGCTGTCCTCGGTCCTTGGGCCGGTGACTGTCGGACCCTCGAACTAGTGTTCGATCCATGGTGATGGCCGTGGGGTTCGGGTTCGGGCCCGACGACGAGGAACTCGTCGCCGAGGACGATGCCGCCGACCTCGGCCGGCCCGCCCCCGAGGACCTGGTCGACCCTGCGGCCGACGTGCTCCCGCCGGCGCAGCTGCTGGCCGCCGACCCCACCCAGCTGCCGGGGCAGTGGGTCGACCACGGCATGAGCACCTGGTTCGCCCACACCAACCGGACGACCCTGCAGCTGGCCCGCTGGATGCTCGAGACCAGCCGCGCCCGGGCCGGCACCCGCGACCGCGTGCACGACCGGCGCCGGGCCGGGAAGATCGTGGCGGCGTCCCTGGGCTGGTCGGAGTC
>NZ_JBVPVA010000149.1:0-9712 GCF_055612215.1 Actinomycetospora sp.
CACCCGGCTGCGGATCGTCGGGCGCAACAAGACGGTGACCAGCGAGGACGAGATGGAGTTCACCGGGGCCGACGGGGGCGGCACCCGGGTGAGCTACACCGCGACCTTCACCTTCCACGGCGCCGCGAAGCTCGCCACGCCACTGATGCTGCCGGCCCTCAAGGGACTGGCCGACGACGCCGAGCGTTCGCTGCACGACGCCCTGCAGAAGGTGGCCGAGCGTTCGTCCTAGGTCCGGCGCCGACCCACGTCCGACAGCACGAACGGCCCGTCGATCACCCTCGAGGGTGACCGACGGACCGCTCGTTCGGCTAGGACACCTGCGCCCGGGTGTTGCCGACCTTCGCGCTCTCGATCGTGTACTGCGCCTGCTGGGTGATCGCCGAGTCGCGGTAGATGCCCATCTTCCAGTAGGAGCTCAGGGTGGCCGTCGACGCCTTCGAGGTCGGGTACAGCGTCCCACCGGCGGGCTTGTAGCCGGTGAGCACCTGGGCCCCGTTGTCCCAGACGTCGACGGTGCCCTTGCTCGGGTCCCGGGAGAAGAACACGTGGACGATCAGGTCGGTGCGCTGGCCGATGACGGCGGGCGCGAGGGTCTGCGCGAACGTCCGCGGGGTGCCCGGGTAGCCGTAGCCGCCCTCGAGGTTGAGGTTGCCGCGGCCGGCGGTGATCTCCAACGGCGGTGAGCCGTCACCGTCGTTCTTCCACTGGGTGAGCACCTGCCAGGTGGTCACCTGGGTCGGGAAGTTCGCGCCCAGGACGAACGAGAAGCGGAACCAGCGGTCCTGCCCCTCGGTGAACTCCGCCGTGGTCGGCACGATCTCGGTGCGCGTGCCCTTCGCGGGCATCGTGAACTGGGCGGCCTTGGCCCCCGGGGTGACCGGCGAGTTGACGATGACCGGGGCGCTCGCGCCCACGTCGTTCCACGGGGTGTCGTCGAAGTTGTCGAAGCCCGAGGCCGTGAAGCCCGAGTCCCAGACCTGGGTGGTCTGGTTCGGCGGCGGGGTCGTGGTGGTCGTCGGCGGCGTCGTCGTGGTGGTCGGCGGGACGGTCGTCGTCGTGGTCGGCGGCACCGTGGTGGTGGTCGTCGGCGGCACCGTGGTCGTCGTCGGCGGCACGGTCGTCGTGGTCGTCGGCGGCGCCGTGGTGGTCGTCGTGGGCGGCGGGGGCGTCGTCGTCGTGGTGGTCGGCGTCGAGAGCGCCGGCAGGGCCCACTTCTGCGCGTTCGTGTTCACGCACGTCGCGATGGTGACGGCGACCCTGGCGTAGACCTGGTTGTTCAGTGGCGCCAGGCACCGCGCCGATTTCTGGTTCTGCACGACGCCGCTCGCGAGGAGGGTCCACTTCTGCGACGTCGAGGTCGCGGAGCACACGACGAGGACGACGCGGGTGCCGTTCCCGGTCCCGCCGTTCAGGGTGTCGATACAGCCCCCCTGCACCCGGATCGTGCCGTCCGAGTACCGCGACCACTGCTGGCCGAGGCCGGTCCCGCAGTAGTTCAGCTGCTGCGGATTGTTCGTCGCCGTGGAGTTGTTGGCGTTCTCCAGGCAGCCGCCGCCGTAGTTGCCGATCTGGCCGGTGACCGTCGCCGCCTGCGCCTCCCCCGCACCCCCGACCACCGAGACGAGCACGCCGAACAGCAGCGTCAGCGCCCCCAGGGCCGCGACGAGTGCCGTGCCGCGTCCGCGTCGGCCCCCTCGCTCGTGCGTGCCCACTCCGCCCGCCATGACTCCCCCTCCGATTGCTTACGGAGGGAGGTCGTGCCGATCATGGCGGTCATTACACAGAAACATAGCCCGATCGGGCGAACATCGTGACGCATTGGAGCAGATTGTCCGGGAACGCCTTTTCACGGTCACCCGCACAGCCCGAACCAACATGATCACCGAATGTCGATCATGACTGAGAATGACAGCCCGGCCCCGGTCAGTTCGCGACCTGGGCCTGGGTGTTGCCGATCTTCGCGCTCTCGATCGTGTACTGCGCCGGCGAGGTGATCGCCGAGTCGCGATAGATCCCCATCTTCCAGTAGGACGCCAGGGAGGCGGTCGAGGCCGTGCTCGTCGGGTACAGGGTGCCGCCGGCCGGCTTGTAACCCGCGAGCACCGGCGTCCCGTTGCGCCAGACGTCGACGCTGCCCTTGCCCGGGGTGCGGGAGAAGAACACGTGGAGGATCAGGTCGGTCCGCGCCCCGGTCGTCGCCGGCGCGAGCACCTGCGCGAACTGCCGTGGGCCGCCCGGGTAGCCGTAGCCGCCCTCGAGCTTGAGGTTGCCGCCGCCCACGGTGACCTCCAGCGGCGGGGAGCCGTCACCCTCGTTCTTCCACTGCGTGATCACCTGCCAGGACGTGACCTGCGTCGGGAAGGACGCCGGCAGGTAGAAGGAGAAGCGGAACCAGCGGTCCTGCCCCTCGGTGAACTCCGCGGTCGTCGGGACGATCTCGCTGCGGGTCCCCCCCGCGGGCATCGTGAACAGGGCCGCCTTCGCACCCGCGGTCACCGGGGAGCTGGTGATCGTCGGCGCGCTCGCCCCGACGTCGTTCCACGGGGTGTCGTCGAAGTTGTCGAACCCCGAGCCGGTGAAGTCGGAGTTCCAGGTCTGGCTGGTCTGGGTCGGCATGCTCGTCGTGGTCGGCGGGGTCGTGGTCGTCGGCGGGGTGGTGGTCGTCGGCTTCGGCGTGGTCGTGGTCGGCTTCGGCGTGGTGGTCGTGGGCTTCGCCGTCGTGGTGGTCGTCGGCCGCTTCGTCGTCGTGACCGGCGGTGCCGTGGTGGTCGTGGGACCGGTCGTCGTCGAGACGGCGGGGAGCGCCCACTTCTGTGCGTTCACGTTCGCACACACCGCGATCGTGATGACGACCTTGGCGTAGACCTGGTTGTTCAGCGGGGCGAGGCAGGTGCCCGACCTCTGGTTCTGCACGAAGCCGGACGAGTAGATCGTCCAGCGCTGCGAGGTCGAGGTCGGCGAGCAGGCGGCGAAGACGACCCGGGTGCCGGCCGCGACGGCGCCGCCGAGCAGGTCCGCGCAGCCACCCTGCACCCGCAGGGTGCCGTCGGAGTAGCGCGACCACTGCTGACCCGCGGTCGTGGCGCAGTTGTTCAGCTGCAGGGGGTTGCCGGTCGTGGCCGCGTTGTTCGCGTTCTCCAGGCAGCCGCCCGCGTAGCCGGCGATGCGGCCGGTGACCACGGCGGCATCGGCGCGCCCTTGACCGACCCCGGTGGCGAGGACCCCCACGAGCAGGGCGACCGCACCCAACACGGCCGCGAAGGCCGCTCTGCGACGATGACGAGGCCCCTGTCCGCCCACGATCCTGCTGTCCGCCATGACGCTCCCTCAGTTGGTCCTGCTCACTGAGAGTCGCCCGTTCGGAGCAACGAGTTACCCAGATCGTTCTACACGGATGGGTGATCACCGGCGTGTCACGGTGGCGTCACGAGCAGAGTAAGGATCCGGATGCTCCGCCCCGCCGGCCTCATCGCCACCGCGGTGCCCCCGCTGCTGCTCGCGGCCCTGGGCTCCACCCACCCGACGATGCTCACGCCCGCGTCCGCGCCCTGGTGGCGGGACCTGCACGTCATCGGTCTGGCGCTCTTCCCGCTGCTGGCGCTCGGGCCGTGGATCGTCGTGCGCGGCCGGAGCCGCCTGCTCGAGGCCGTCGTGGTCGTGCTCGGGTTGGTCTACGCCTGCTGCTACACCGCGCTCGACGTCCTCGCGGGGATCGGCGCCGGGCAGGAGACCGTCGTCGTCGGCCCCGGCCCGTGGGTGCCGGCGCTGTTCGGGATGGCGGACCGGCTGGCGCTCCCGGGGGTGTACGCCTACCTCGCCACCGCCGTGATCGGCGGAGTGACCGCCGTCGCCGTGACCCGTGGGATCGCCGCGCGGGCGGCCGCCGTCGTCGGGGCCGTCCTGGTCGTGGTCGGCGCGTGGTCGTTCCTGACCAGCCACATCTACCCGCCGGTGGGGGTCGCGACGATGGTCGTCCTGGCCGTCGGGTGGACGACGCTCGCCGCGGCCGTCCCGCCGGCGGTCAGGTCGCCGCGGCCCCGGTCGCCGCTGCGGCGGCAGCCTGCTCCCACATGAGCAGCACGACCGCGAGCACGAACACCGCGAGCGGGGCGGGCATCCCGGGCAGCTGGGCCTCGGCGTCGCCGCGCCACGTGCCGGTGCGACGGATGCTGCCGAGCGCCGCCGACGAGTCCGGGCCCGCCACCCACTCCTGGTCGGACTTCCAGACCGAGCGGCGGCGGAAGTGGAATTCGCTCTCCGGGGTCGTCACCGACCAGTGCTTGCGCCCGATCCGCTCCGCGTGGGCGATCTCGGTCTCCCCGCTGACCAGCGTGTACCGGGTCCCGGTCCAGGTGGAGCGCACCTCGTAGGACGTGCCGTCGAGGGTGTACTCGACGCCGGAGCGCCAGCCCTTCTTCTCCAGCACCAGCAGCGGGGCGCCGTCCTCGCGCACCTCCCAGCGGGGGCGGAACGACGAGACCCGGTGCGCCTCCAACATGCCGCGGATCGAACCAGGACCGGACGGGCGGGCTCAACCAGGGGCGGGCGGCGTCAGACCAGGCGATCCACGTAGGCGAGCACGGCCTGCTCGACCCCGAGCGGGTCCAGGTCGCGGTGCTCCAACACGGTGTAGCGGTCCGGACGGGTCGCGGGCGCGGCCTCGACCGCCTCCGCGAACTGCGCGGGCGTCAACCCGACGTCCTTCGGGTGGCGGGGGAGGTCGTGGTGCCGCAGACAGGCCTCGAGCGTGGTGAAGGCGCGGTCCCCGTCCTCACGGAGGGACGCGGCGAAGAGCGCCCCGAGGCCGGCCAGCTCGCCGTGCTGCCCGGCTCCGGGGAACAGTCGATCCACCGCGTGCAGGATTTCGTGGTCACCGCCGCTGCAGGGCCGGCTCGACCCTGCCGCCGTCATCGCGATCCCGGAGAGGACCAGGGCCTCGGCCAGCACGACGAGGAAGTCCGGGTCGTCGACGGTGCCGTCGTGGTGCAGCACCGACTCGGCCGCGAGGCGCGCGAACGCCACGGCCAGGCCGTCGACGCGCTCGCCGCGCTGACGCCCGGCGAGCTCCCAGTCCGCGATCGCGGAGAGGTTGCTGATGACGTCACCGACCCCGGAGCGCACCATCTCGACGGGCGCCCGGCGGACGTAGTCGAGGTCGACCACCGCGGCGATCGGCATCGAGACCCCGAAGGACTCCTTGCCGACCTCGGTCTCCAGGGACGAGACGGGCGAGCACACCCCGTCGTGGGCGAGGTTCGTCGCGACGGAGACCATGGGCAGGCCGAGACGAGTGGCGGCGTACTTGGCGACGTCGAGGGTGCGTCCCCCGCCGATCCCGACGAGCGCGTCGAAGCCGCGCCCGCTGGCACGGACCACGTCCTGCAGACGGACCGCCTCGTCCACCGAGCCGCCGTCGACCAGGAACACCGAAGCCCTCGCCAACGTCGCGGCCAGCCGTTCCGCGATCTCCACGCCGAGTCCCGGACCCACGGCGACGGCCACCTGGCCGCCGCCGCTGATGCGCTGGTCGGCCAGCAGACGGCCGAGGTCGTCGACGGCACCGGCCCTGATGTCGACCTCCAGCGGGCCGAGGAGGATGCGGCTCAGCAGCGGCACGCGACGTCCCGCGCCCGGGCCAGATCGGCGTGGTCGTCGACCTCGACCCACGTCGTGGGTTGCAGCGAGACGGCCCGCACGGGCCGGCCGCGGTCGGCGTACTCCTGATAACCGTCCTCGTAGTAGAGGCCGGGATCGCGTTCCCAGGTGCTCCGGAGCGCGTCCGTGAGCGGTTCGGCGGCGCCCGGCTCGATCAGCGACACGCCGATGTACTCACCGGTCGCCTCCGCGGGCGACATGAGCTTGGTGATCCGGGCCAGGCGACCTCGATCGTCGACCGAGACCTTCATCTCCTCGTCGGCGAGCTCCTTGTCGGTGTCGAGCGCGAGCAGCACGCGGGCACCGTCGGGATCGTGCGCAGCGAGGAGCGTCTGCTCGACACTGGGCGGGTGCACGGTGTCGCCGTTCACGAGCAGGACACCCTCGCGAAGGTGCTCGCGAGCGGTCCAGAGGGAGTACGCGTTGTTGCGGTCCTCGGCGTGCGGGTTCACCACGAGTTCGAGGTCGATCCCGTATCGCTGCTCGAGCGTGGGACGCAGCACCTCGACCGCCTGTCGGGCGTACCCGACGACGACGACGACGCGGTCCAGGCCCACGGCCGCGAGGTTCCGGAGGCACACGTCCAGGATCGTCGTCGTGCCGTCGACGGGGACGAGGGTCTTCGGAACGGCGTCGGTGTAGGGCCGGAGCCTGCGCCCCGCGCCGGCCGCCAGGACCAGGCCGATCACTGGGGCTCGACGTCGTGCGGGCGCAGGCGCTCGATGTCGATGTCGCGGTCGTGCAGCGGGAGGACGATCTCGGTGACGAGGTCGGTGAGCTCCGCCAGCCGGACGTTGAGGCGCCGGGCCTCGTCGAGGTCCGAGTCGAGGACCCCGACCCGCTCCGCCAGCTGCTCGCGCTCGGCCGCGAGGGCGGCCACGTCCTCACGGACCCGCGCCACGTCGTCGCGCAGCCTCGCGAGCTCGTCCCGCAGCAGCGCGACCTCGGGCGTCACCGCGCGACCCGCCAGCCGTCGGGCGCGCATGACCGGGCCCGTCGTCACGACCGACCGCACGGTGCCCACCAGGCTCGCCCTCACGTGCGCGGCGTCCACGCCATCACCATCCTCGTCACCGCTTCCCGATCGACACGCACGGTGTCGACCGGCCGTAGGCCGTACTGCTCCGCCTCGAGCAGGAGCTGCTCGACCGGCTCGCCGCCGTCGGCGACCTCGACGTGCGCCCGGCCGCCCCGGCGCAGCGTCATCGACAGCAGGCGGAACAGGTGGTGCCGGCCGCTCGGACCGAGGCCTTCGACGACGCGCCGGACCACCACGGCCCACGGCAGCCGTCGGCCGGCGAGCTCGGCACCGAAGGCGATGGTGGTCCGCGGGTCGTAGAGGTTCACCACGCGAGTCGTCAGGCCCGGCGTCACGGGGATCGCCGCGACCGCCTCCCGGGCCCAGTCCACCGCGAGGGTCTCGTGACCGGCCGCCGCGACCGCGCGCGCGAGAGCGCCGTTCCCACAGCCGATGTCGACCACCGGCGCGTCGGGGTCGAGGCGCTCCGTGATCCAGCGGGCGGCGCCGGCGCCGGCCGCGCCGTCACGGCGCTCGTCGCGCAGCACGTCCTCCCACTCGTCCCGGCCCCCGTTCAGGCCGGGGAACCAGTTCTCCAACCGGCGTCGGGTCGCGGGGACCGTGTCGAAGCGGAAGGCGGGGTCGGGAACGCGCCAGCCCGGGCCGTAGTTCGCCTCGAGCTGGAGCTCCGGTGAGCGCGGGGCCGGTTCGTCGCGGTCCTCCACCCGCAGCGGTACCGCGGGGAGGAGGTCCTCCCTCGCCGCGGGATGGCGGATGCAGAACACCTGGTGCCACCAGCCGTCGGCGAACCACCCGGCGAACACGTCGACGTAGTGGTCGGACAGGCCCCGGTACTCGAAGTGCATCTGCAGGTGGCCCGGGGAGTGGCGGACGACGTCGAACCCGGCACGGCGCAGCGCCCGTCCGAGCGCGAAGCCTTCGCGCGCGACCTCCACGGGGTGGGAGTGCCTCGAGATCCAGGCGAAGTCGACGTCGTCGTCGTGGCCGATGAGGTGCCCGTCGCGGACCGGCCCCAGCAGGGTCCCGCCGGTGACGAAGACCTCGAGCCCGAGCTCGCCCTCGACGACGGCACGAACCTGGTCGGCGTGGTCGAGGAGCCGGACCACGATCGAGTCGTCGTGGTCGTCGAGCACCCGCCCGGCGCGGTCCCACTTGTTCACCACGAGGTCGCGGCCGTGCTCGTCGGCGAACGTCACCCTGCCGGGATCGCCGGTGAACGCGACCTCGTTGCGAGCCCACACGTCGTCGTCGGCGCCCCCGCGGAGGGCGACCTCGGCGCGGCCGCGCAGGGCCGCCAGGATCGCGGTGGGCCAGGGGACCACGTGACGGCCGTCGGAAGCGGGCTCGGCGGACTCGAGGCGGAACGACCACACGCGGCGGCCGTCGAGGAGGACGTCGACGGCGCCGGTGCCGGGGCCGGGCGGGACGACGAAGGAGATGGCCTCGCGGTCGGCCTCGAGGGCGCGCATCGGGACGACCACCGTGGCAGCGTCCGTCTCGCCCATGTCAGCACCGTACGACCCACCCACGGTTTGCCTTTCGTTTACCCCACCACCGGGGCTCGCCGGGCGACGCGGTGCTCGTGTTCCCGGCGGGTTCTCCTACCCTGCGGGGGCGGGACGGCGCGCTCCGCGACCGGTGGGCGCCGCCGATCGGGGAGAGGTGCGCAGCGTGACGGACGTGCAGACGGTGCCGACGACGACCTCCGGGGCCGCCGCGCCACCCGGGCGCCTCCTCGTCCAGCGCGGCCTGTTCACCGGCCCGTCGACCGAGATCCCCGACGAGATGTACGTCGAGGTCCTCTCCGGCCACGCCGAGCGCCGCCGCCGCCACGTGCGGGTCGGGACCTTCGGGCGGGTCAGCACGAACACCTGCTTCGGACGGTTCCCCGCCTCCTACTGGCAGCGCTGGACGACGGCGCGCTCCGTGCGCTTCGAGGGCCGGATCAGCGGCGCCGGGCGGGTGATGCTGCGCGCGTCGGACACCAACGGCGTGCCCCGCACCGTCGCCGTGCACGACGCGCGGACCGAGGACGTGCGGCTCGAGGCCCGCCTCGACCGCTTCCTCGACGGCGGCGGGCTGTGGGTCGAGATCGTCACCGACGACGCCGAGCTGCTGCTGCACGACGCGCGTTGGACGGTCGAGGCCCCGGCGGTGCGACGTCGGACCAGCATCGTCGTCTGCACCCACAACCGCGCCGACGACTGCGCCGCCACCCTCACCGCCCTCGCCGAGGACCGCGAGGTCCTCGGCACCGTCGACCGGGTCGTCGTCGTCGACCAGGGCACCGACCCCGTCGAGACCCGTCCTGCCTTCGACGAGGTCCGCGACCGGATGGGCGACACGCTGCACTACCTGCGCCAGCCCAACCTCGGGGGCTCGGGCGGCTTCACGCGCGGCCTGCACGAGGTCGTCACCGCCGCCGGCGGGACGCCCACCGACGCGCTGTTCATGGACGACGACGTGCGCTGCGAGCCCGAGGTCGTCATCCGGCTCGCGGCGTTCGCGCAGTACACGACGCACCCCACGATCGTGGGCGCGCAGATGCTCAACCTGCTCCACCCGACCCAGGTCCTCGCCGGCGCCGAGTACGCCGTGCTCGAGGACCTGACCAACGGCCACGTCGCCCCCGGTGCGGTCGGCGAGTCGGACGTGACCGCCTACTTCCCCGACGGCACGAAGAACGTGCAGGACCGCCGTGTCGACGCGGGCTACACCGGGTGGTGGTCCTGCCTCATCCCGGTCGACGTGGTGCGGGCCATGGGCTACCCGCTCCCGCTGTTCTTCCAGTGGGACGACGTCGAGTACTCCTACCGCGGCCGCGCCCACGGGTTCCCGACGGTGACGCTGCCGGGCGCCGGGCTCTGGCACGCCGACTTCCCGTGGAAGGACTGGGACGACTGGCACCGGTACTTCAACCTGCGCAACGCCATGATCACCTCGGCGCTGCACAGCGGGTTCCCGGTCCGCCACGTCGCCGCCACCCTCGGTGACCTGCTCTCGCGCTACCTCGTC
>NZ_JBVPVA010000910.1:0-1553 GCF_055612215.1 Actinomycetospora sp.
CGCGTTCGAGCAGGTCCAGGGCCTCGTCGTCGAGGTGGTTGGTGGGCTCGTCGAGCAGCAGGCACGCCGGGCGGCGCACCAGGGCCGCCGCGAGGGCCAGCCGGGTGCGCTGTCCGCCGGAGAGGGTGGCGACCGGACGGCCGCGCTCGAGGTCGGCGACGCCGAGGGCGGCGGCGGTGATCCCGGCGCGGCGGTCGGCGTCCCAGGCGTCGTGCTGGATCGCCCACGAGAGCATCCCGTCGTACTCGGCGGCGGTGTCCTCCCCGGCGCCCATCCGCTCGGCCAATCGCTCGAGCGCGGCGACGGCCTCGTGCAGCGGGCGCAGCGCGTCGTCCAGGAGGGTCCCGACGGTTCCCGTGGTGCCGCTCTCGGGCTCCTGCGGCAGGTACACGACGTCGTCGGGGACCGTCACCGACCCGGCGTCAGTGACGTCCCGACCGGCGAGCAGGCGCAGGAGCGTGGACTTGCCGGTGCCGTTCTCGCCGATCAGACCGACGCGGGTCCCGGGGGCGGCGACGAGGTCCACGCCGTCGAGGACCGGGCGGGCGGCGAAGGTCCGCACGAGGCCGCGGGCGACGACGGGTGCGGACGTGGTGGTGGGCGCTGACATGGCGACGTCTCCGGGACACGGAGGGAGACCCCGGCGGGCACGTGGGAGGCCGCGGCCGGACGGTCGGGTCGTCGTCAGAGCTCCATAGCGCTCTCGACGATACCGGGCGGACGACGATGGTCAACGGGATTCGACGTCCCGGTGCTTGCGATCCGCCACCACCCCGCACTACGGTCGCCCGGCCAGCAGTTGCAAAGTGCAAGCAGTGGAGGTCCTCGGTGCTGACGCAGGTGACGAACGGCGTGCTGGTCGCGGAGAGCGCGTTCTGCCGGACCAACACCGTGGTCGTCGAGGGCCCGGACGGCGTGCTGCTCGTCGACCCCGGAGTGCTCGACTCCGAGCTGGCCGCCCTCGCGGACGACCTGTCGGCGGCGGGCCGGACGGTGGTGGCGGGCTTCTCGACGCACCCCCACTGGGACCACCTGCTCTGGGACGCCCGGCTCGGCGCGCCGCCGCGGTACGGGACGGCCCGCTGCGCGGCCACCATCGCGGGTGTGCTGGCGAACCCGGGCTGGCGGGACCGCGTCGCCGGGGTGATCCCGCCGGACATCGTCGAGCAGGTCCCGATGGACCTGCTCGGGCTCGTCACCGGTCTGCCCGAGGGCACCTCCGAGGTCCCGTGGGACGGGCCCCGGGTCCGGATCCTGGAGCACCGGGCGCACGCGGCCGGCCACGCGGCGCTGCTCATCGAGGAACGCGGCGTCCTCCTCGCCGGCGACATGCTCTCCGACGTCCTCGTCCCGATGCTCGACACCGGCAGCGCGGACCCCATCGAGGACCACCTCGCCGCGCTGGCGCTGCTCGAGGACGCGGCGACCGGCGCCGACGTCCTCGTCCCGGGGCACGGGTCGGTCGCCGTCGGTACCGAGGTGCGCGCCCGGATCGACCAGGACCGGGCGTACCTGCACGCCGTGCGGGACGAGCGCGTCCCCGACGACCCGCG
>NZ_JBVPVA010000912.1:0-7507 GCF_055612215.1 Actinomycetospora sp.
CTCCCGGTCCGCCACCGCCCGGCCACCCGACCGTGGCCGCGCCGACCGGCCCGGTGCCCACCCCCATCGGCGTGCACCCGCCGACGACGCCGATCGAGGCCCCCCGGGTCGACGAGCCGGTGATCCCCGCGGTGGAGGAGGTGCGGCCGGAGGACGAGGCGGCCGAGATCGACCCCGCCGACCTGCAGGGCGCCGGCCTCGAGGAGGCGGACGAGCAGGTCGCCGACGGCTGGGCGCTGGTCCGCGCCACCCAGGACGGCGACGTCGACGCGTTCGGGCAGCTGTTCGACCGCTACCACGACGTCGTCTTCCGGTTCGTCTTCTACCGGCTCGGCGACCGCGGGGTGGCCGAGGACCTCACCCAGGAGACGTTCGTCCGCGCCTTCCGGCGGATCTCCTCGGTCAGCTACCAGGGCCGCGACATCGGCGCCTGGTTCGTGACGATCGCGCGGAACCTCGTGCTGGACCACGTCAAGTCCAGCCGCTACCGGCTCGAGCAGGCCACCCCGGAGATCACCGACGTGGCGCCCGACCAGCACCGGCCCGGCCCGGAGAGCGAGGTCATCGCCGGCGCGACGCACGAGGAGCTCCTGCGCTGCGTGGCCAAGCTCGGCGAGGACCAGCAGGAATGCATCACTCTTCGGTTCCTCCAGGGACTCTCCGTGTCGGAGACTGCCCACATCATGGGGCGGAACGAGGGTGCGGTGAAGGCTCTGCAACACCGTGCGGTACGACGTCTCGCTCAATTGCTGCCCGAGGGTTTGCGGTGAGTGACAACGATGTGGTTCGACCCGTCGTCATGTTCCACGTAACCGGGAGCCCCTCCGGTCGTTTCGACGTACGACGAGATCGGTCCGTGCCGGACGGCACGGACGCACGATGAGGACGGACGACATGTCGAGCGGTCGCGACGGGGCAGACGAGCGGTTCGCCGCTGCCTGGGACGAGCGGATGCGCGGACGCGCTCCCGGTCGTCGTGCGCACCCCGGCGCGTCCGGAGCCCCGCTCGGCGATCACGCCCGACCCGGTGACGGTGACCTCGACGAGGACCTCCGCATCGCCGACCTGCTCAGCCGGGCGGGCCGGGCGACACCCGGCCCGGATCCCGAGACCTCCCGGCGGATGCGCGCGAGCCTCATGGCCGCCATCGCCGAGGAGTCCCCGCAGACCCCCGTCACCCGACGCACGGAGCGCGTGGAGCACGGCCCCGCCGCGCACGGCCGCCGTCGGGCCGACCGCCGGGGCGGCGCCCGCCCGGGGGACGGCCGTCCCGCCGGGTCCGCGACGACCGCCGGCCCCGGACGCTCCGCTCGCCGCGGCAGCGCTGCCCGCCGACTGCTCTCCACGACGGTGGCCGGGATGGCCGCCGTCCTCGCGCTCGGCGCGCTCACCGTGCTGCTCTCCCGCGGCGCCCTGCCCGGCGACATGCTCTACGGGATGAAGCGGGCCTCGGAGTCCACCGAGATCGGGCTGACCTCCGGCCAGGAGGCCAAGGCCCGCAAGCACCTCGACGTCGCGGCGCTGCGCCTCGACGAGATCCGTGAGCTGGTGTCGCGGGACTCGACCACCGCCGCCGGCTCGATGCCGACCGCCTCCGGTGCCGACGAGGTCGACGGCGCGCTCGTCGCGGACAACCTGCGCGCCTTCGACGACCAGGCCCGCACCGGCGCCCGGATGCTCCTCCCGCTGGTCAACTCCCCCGCCGGCCCGCCGCCCGGGCTGCTCTCGGCGTGGGCGGGCCAGCAGCAGCAGACGCTGGACCAGTTCTCCGCCTCGCTGCCGCCGGCCGGACGCGAGCAGGCCCTGTCGTCGCAGAAGCTGATCGCCCAGCTGCGCGACCGCGCCACCGCGTTCGAGGCGTCCTCCTCGCCGTGCGGCAGCTCGGACTCCGACGACCTCGGCCCGCTGCCCTCGCCCGCCTGCTCGGCCGCGAGCCGCGGCCCCGCGCCGAGCGTCGCGCTGCCGCCGACCTCGTCGTCCTCGTCGACCAGGGCCTCGACGCCCTCGAGCCGCCGCACCACCTCCTCGGAGCCGACGACGACGACGACGGCGACCGACGAGACGACGTCGAACCGCTCCAGCGACCCGCAGCAGAAGCCGCTCCTGCCGCTGCCGCTGCCGGGCACCACCTCGGCGCCGCCGATCAACGTCCCGGTGCCCGTGCCCGGCCTGCCGAAGGTGCAGCTGCCGCCGCTCCTCCCGGGCCTGCCCGGCCTGTCGCTCGGCAACTGACCGGGTCGCAGGGCCCACCCGCCGAGCCGCGGGCTCCGCGTCGCTGCGCTCGCCCCCGGGGCACGCCGCGACCCGGCGGGGTCGGTGGGCACCACTAAGGTGGTCCGCGAGATCGTGCCCGGCCGGGACGGTCCCCGCGTCGGTCGAGGAGGAGTCGGGCGGTGGTTGGACGGCGCGACCGGCGCGACCGGCGGGAGGCCGCGGATCGCGAGGCCGCCCAGCGGGCCGGTGAGGCCTCGGCGGCCGCGGCCACGGCGTTGGAGACCGACGCCTCAGCCCCAGCGGTCGACGACGGGTCCGCAGCCCGGGACGCCGGCGCGGCGGCCGCGGCCGCCGCGGAGACCGCCGGGCCCACGCTGCCCAGCGTGCCGCCCGACCTCACCGCGGCCGCGTTCTTCGACGTCGACAACACGATGATGATGGGCGCGTCGATCTTCCACTTCGCCCGCGGCCTCGCCGCTCGGAGCTTCTTCTCCGGAGCCGACCTGCGCGGCTTCGTGTGGCAGCAGCTGAAGTTCCGCCTCGGTGGGGAGGGCTCGCCGGAGAGCATCCGCGCCCACCGCGAGGCCGCGCTGTCCTTCGTCGCCGGCCGCGAGGTCTCCGAGCTCGTCGAGCTCGGAGAGGAGATCTACGACGAGCTGATGGCCGACCGCATCTGGGACGGCACCCGGGCGCTGGCCCAGATGCACCTCGACGCCGGGCAGCGGGTCTGGCTGGTCACCGCGACCCCGCTCGAGCTCGCCGCGATCATCGCCCGCCGCCTGGGGCTCACCGGGGCGCTCGGCACCGTCGCCGAGCACCACGACGGGGTCTACACCGGCCGCCTGGTCGGCGAGCTGCTCCACGGGCCCGCGAAGGCCCACGCGGTGCGCGCGCTGGCCGCCCGCGAGGGCCTCGACCTCCGGCGCTGCTCGGCCTACTCGGACTCCATCAACGACGCGCCGATGCTCTCGGTGGTCGGCACCGCGGTCGCGGTCAACCCCGACGCCGAGCTGCGCGGACTCGCCCGCCGCAACGGGTGGGAGATCCGCGACTTCCGGTCCGGCCGCAAGGTGGCCCGCATCGGGGTGCCATCGGTGCTGGGGGCCGGCGCGGTGGCCGGGGCCGTCGCCGCCGGGGCCGCCTACTCCCGGCGGCGGGGATGGCCGTCGCCCCCTTGAACACTGTCGGTCGTCCTCACGACCGACGGTGTTCACATGCCGCCTAGCCCAGGAACGCGTTCCGACGCCCGGAGAGCAGCCGGTAGAGCGTCTGCTGGATGTTCTCCCGCACCTGGTCGGTCAGGTTGAAGACGAGCATCGGGTCGTCCGCGGCACCGGGCTCGAACTCGTCGGTCCGGATCGGCTCGCCGAACTCGATTTACCACTTCGAGGGCAGCGGGACGAGGCCGAGCGGGCCGAGCAACGGCCACGTCGGGGTGATCGGGAAGTACGGCACCCCGAGCAGGCGGGCGATCGGCCCGAGGTCGCCGATCTTCGGGTAGATCTCCTCGGCACCCACGATCGAGCACGGGATGATCGGCACGCCGGTGCGCAGCGCGGCCGAGACGAAGCCGCCGCGCCCGAAGCGCTGCAGCTTGTAGCGGTCGGCGTAGGCCTTGCCGATGCCCTTGAAGCCCTCCGGCCAGACCCCGACGAGCTCGCCGGCGCCGAGGAGCTTCTCGGCGTCGGGGGTGCACGCCAACGTGTGGCCGGCCTTGCGCGCGACCGCCCCGAAGCCCGGCATCCCGAACACCAGGTCGGCGGCGAGCATGCGCAGGTTGCGCGGGGTGGGCAGGTCGTCGTGCGTGGCGACGACCGTCATCAGCGCGTCCAGCGGCAGCGTCCCGGAGTGGTTCGCGACGAGCAGCGCGCCGCCCTCGGCGGGGACGTTCTCCACCCCGATCGTCTCGACCCGGAACCACCGGTCGTAGAGCGGGCGCAGCGCCGGGAGGATGACGTTCTCGTTCAGGTCCGGGTCGAACCCGAACTCGTCGACGGGGTAGCGGCCCGCGAGCCGGCGCCGCAGGAACGCCGCGACCTCGGTGACCGCCGACTCGAGCTCCGAGGGCCGGGCCGGCACGAGGTCGGTGCCCGGCGCGTCGCCGCCCTCCGGGCCGTCCACGCGGTACTCCTCCACCGTCCCGCCGTCGTCCGGGCCGGTGCCCTCCGCCGCGGTGCCCGCGGGCCGGCCGGTCACGCCCCGGCGCCGCGGGGTCGGACGCGGACGGGGGCGTCCTCCCGCGCCGCGCAGCGGGATGACCTCGGCCTCGCCCATGGTCTGGTTCCTCCTGGTCCGGTCGGGCACCTCAGCGCACCGGGGTGAGCGCGGGGGTGGTCCTGGTCTCGATCTCGGGCGGCCGCCCGGGCGCCTCGGGCTCCCGTGGGCCGTGGCCCGGCAGCAGGTGGCCCGGCAGCACGTGCGCCGCGCGCAGCGCCACCGACTCGGCCACGCCGACGTAGCGGTCGGTGTCGAGCATCGGGCGCAGCGCGTTGCCGGCCACGAAGTCGTCGAACGCCTGCACCGTCGTCCAGCGGGGCTCGAACCCGAACTCGGTCTTGAGCTTGGTCGTGTCGACCACGCGACCGTAGTTGAGCAGGCGCATCTGTTCGGGCGAGAAGTCGACGAGCCGCGCCCGCCGGGTGATGCGTCCCACCCAGGGCACGAGCGGCTCCGGGATCGGGAGCGCCACCCGCCCGGCCCGGCGCACCGCCTGGGAGAGCATGAGCACGCCGTCCGCCCCGACGTTGAACACGCCGGGGAGGTCCTGCGTCGTCGCCCGCTCGAGGACGGCCAGGGCGTCCTCGGTGTGCAGCAGCTGCACCCTGGCGTCGTACCCGAGCACCACCGGCACCACCGGCAGCGAGAAGTAGTGCGCGAACGCGGTGTCCGCCCGCGGCCCGATCAGGTTGACGAACCGCAGCGTCGTCACCGGGATGTCGGGGCGGCGCCGCGAGAAGCTGCGCACGTAGCCCTCGATCTCGACGGCGTCCTTCGCGTACCCGCCGGGCGGGAGCGCCTTCGGCTCCGTGGCCTCGGTGAACATCGCCGGGTCGCGCGGGCTCGCGCCGTACACGCTCGTCGTCGAGCGCACGACGAGGCGCCCCACGGTGTCCGACTTCTGGCACGCCGCGAGGAGCTGCATCGTCCCGATGACGTTCATCTCCATCATCATCGAGCGCCCGCCGGAGGCCGACGGGTGACCCGACAACGACGCGTGGACGACGGTGTCGACCTTCGCGGTGCTGATGACCTTGCCGATCAGCGGGTTGCGGATGTCGACACGGACGAACTCCGCCCGGCCCATCCGTCGACGCATGTCCCGCGACGGGGGCGTGGTGTCCACGCCGAGCACGCGGTCGATCGACGGGTCCGACGCGAGGCGGGCCGCGAGCCCACCGCCGAGCTGACCGGCGACGCCGGTGACGAGGACGACGGACGGGGCCATGGCTCTCCCGGGGGCACCTACGGGGGGACGGACGTGACGGTCGGACCCACGGGATGCCGCCGGCACCGGCCGGGGCCGGTCAGGCCCGGCCGGAGCCGATCACTTGCCGAGCTTGCGACGCTGCACGCGGGTCTTGCGAAGCAGCTTACGGTGCTTCTTCTTCGACATCCGCTTGCGACGCTTCTTGATGACCGAGCCCATACGGGTTCCCTTCGCGACGTTCTCGTGGAGAGCACTGGCAGGGCCTGCTCGGCCCGGCGGCAAGCTTCCACCGTACCGGTGACCCGGGCGAACGGCGCACGCCGCCCGGGCACACCGGTCGACGACGCCGGCCGGAGCCGGCGTCGTCGGGCCGGACTAGCCGGCGTCGATGTACGAGCCCCGCAGGTACTCGTGCACCGCCTCCTCGGGCACCCGGAAGCTGCGGCCCACACGGACGGCCGGGAGCTCTCCGTTGTGCACCAGGCGGTACACCGTCATCTTCGAGACGCGCATCGTCGCGGCGACCTCGGCCACGGTGAGGAACTGCACCCGTGAGAGGTCGCCGTCTTCCCTCCGCCCTGAGGCGGCGTTCTGCGGCATGGTCGACCGCCTTCCGAGCACCCGTCGTGCCGCCGGTCTTCCCCTCCGGCGGTTCGACACGCACGTGCTGATCGGAGAGTAGCGAGACGGATGTGACGGATGAATCGCTCGACGTGATGGTGCGGTGGCCGTAGCGCTCGGCGCGTCAAGCGCACACGCCGCACGCCCGCCGCACCGGAAGATCACGACGAACGGTCGGGGACCCGGCCGAACGGGTGGGAATCACCCGCCGTAGGTCGCGCCCAGCGCGCGCGACGCGTCCCGGCAGCTCTCGACGGCGTCCGCGAACGCGGCACGCAGGCCGTGGGCCTCGAGGACCCGCAACGCGGCGGCGGTCGTCCCGCCCGGGGAGGTCACGGCCTCGCGCAGCAGCCCGGGGTGGGCGGGGCCGTCGGTGTCGTCGGTCAGCAGCCCGCCGGCCCCGTCCACGGTGGCCGAGACCAGCTGCGTCGCGACCGGCCGCGGCAGACCCAGCGCGACGCCCGCCTCGATCATCGCCTCGGCGACGAGGAAGAGGTAGGCCGGGCCGGAGCCGGACAGCGCCGTCGCCACGTCCTGCTGCGCCTCGGGCACGCGGACCGTCCGGCCGACCGCGCCCAGCAGCGTCTCGGCCGCGGCGAGGGCCTCCTCGTCGGCGTGGGTGCCGGGGGAGAGCACGCACATCGCGCGCCCGACGAGCATGGGCGTGTTCGGCATGACGCGGACGACCGGGGTGTCCGCGGGCAGCCACCGCTCGAGCGCGGCGGTCGGGATGCCCGCGGCCAGGGAGACGACGAGCGGGCGGGGCTGCGGCAGGGCGTCGTCGACCTCGCCGAGCACGCCTTCGACGTCCTGGGGCTTCACGGCGACGACGAGCACGTCGGCCCGGGTGGCTCCGGCGGCGTCCACGGCGGTGACTCCGAGGCGCGCGACGAGGTCGTCGGCCCGCGCGGTGTCGCGCTCGACGACGCGCAGAGCGGCCGGCTCGTGCCCGGCCGCCACCAGGCCGCCGAGCAGGGCCTCGCCGATCCGTCCGCCTCCGAGCACCGCCACCGTGGTCATGTCCCGGACCCTAGGGGTCGCCCGTCGGGGGGCCAGCCGTCGGTGGGCGCCCGTTCGTGCTCCCCGTCCCCCATGATCACGGGCACGCCACGCAGCCTCCGGGGCCGTCAGAGCTGCCAGATGTGCCCCTCGACGGAAGGCCCGCCCGCCGGAACGCCCGAGCGTCCCCGCCCCATGATCACGGGCACGCCACGCATCTCCGGACGCCGCAAGACCTGCCAGATG
>NZ_JBVPVA010000261.1:0-3880 GCF_055612215.1 Actinomycetospora sp.
GGGGAACACCCGAGGCAGTCTGTGGGCGATCTGCTCGGGACTCCACCGGCGCCGGAGTTCACCCACCACGTGATCCCACAGTCCCGGGTCGGTCTCGAGCTTGCGCGGCTTGGGTCGTGCCCGGGCGTGGGCCGCTTTGCGATCGGCGGCGTAGGGCCCGTAGCGGCCACGCACCGGCGGGTCCTGGCCGGGACGCCGGTAGCTGTTGCGGTCCAGCTCCCGGCTGATCGTCGAGGCCGCCCGGTCGATCAACCGACCGATCTCGCGGACGCCGTAGTCGAGCACCCGCAGGTCAGCGATCACCAACCGCTCAGCCAGACTCAGATACCGGCCCCGCACCTCCCGCGGCGCGAGCTCGATGACCGCCTGCGCTACCTCGAAGAGCCGTTGAGCCTGCTCCGCGGCCCGCTCCACCGCCCGCTCGCGGCCACGGCGGACCTGCCGCTCGGCGGCCTCCGGATCACGCCACCGCTTCACCGTTGAGCGCGACACCCCGACCCGGCGGCCGGCCTCCCAACACTCCACACCCTGCGACACAAGATCAACGTAGGCAGCGTGGCGCTCGCGATCCCGAGCGCCACGCCGCCAAACTGAACCCTGATCCACCGCAACCCCTCACCATCGAGGTGTTGCGACCACCCCTCGCATCCGCCTCGACGCAGCGAACGGGCCGTTCGTGTCGGTCGGGGCGGGTGATCCCCGGGTCACACGACCTCGGCAGATAGGTTCAGCGCGTGTCGAAGGTGCTGACCAGTCTCCCGGACGGCGAGCGGATCGGGATCGCGTTCTCGGGAGGGCTGGACACCTCCGTCGCGGTCGCGTGGATGCGTGAGCACGGGGCCGTGCCCTGCGCCTACTCCGCCGACCTCGGCCAGTACGACGAGGAGGAGATGGGCACCCTCCCCGACCGCGCGAAGTCCTACGGCGCCGAGATCGCGCGCCTGGTCGACTGCCGCGGGCCGCTGGTCGAGGAGGGTCTGGTCGCGCTGCAGTGCGGCGCCTTCCACATCCGCTCGGGCAGCCGCGTCTACTTCAACACCACGCCGCTGGGCCGCGCGGTGACCGGCACGCTGCTCGTGCGGGCCATGCAGTCCGACGACGTGTCGATCTGGGGCGACGGCTCGACCTACAAGGGCAACGACATCGAGCGGTTCTACCGCTACGGCCTGCTGGCCAACCCCCGGCTGCGCATCTACAAGCCCTGGCTCGACGCCGCGTTCGTCGACGAGCTCGGCGGGCGCGCCGAGATGTCCCAGTGGCTCACCGAGCACGACCTGCCCTACCGGGCCAGCAAGGAGAAGGCGTACTCCACCGACGCCAACATCTGGGGCGCCACCCACGAGGCCAAGACCCTCGAGCACCTCGACGAGTCCCTCGAGATCGTCGACCCGATCATGGGCGTCCGCTTCTGGGACCCCGCCGTCACGATCGAGCCCGAGGACGTGACGATCCGGTTCGAGCAGGGCTACCCGGTCGCGATCAACGGCGTCCGGTTCGACGACCACGTCGCGCTCGTGCTCGAGGCGAACGCGGTCGGCGGGCGCCACGGCCTCGGGATGTCCGACCAGATCGAGAACCGGATCATCGAGGCCAAGAGCCGGGGCATCTACGAGGCGCCCGGCATGGCGCTGCTGTTCATCGCCTACGAGCGGCTGCTCAACGCGATCCACAACGAGGACACGATCGCGAACTACCACAACGAGGGCCGTCGCCTCGGCCGGCTGCTCTACGAGGGCCGCTGGCTCGACCCGCAGTCGATCATGCTCCGCGAGAGCCTGACGCGCTGGATCGGGCGCACCATCACCGGCGAGGTGACACTGCGCCTGCGCCGCGGCGAGGACTACTCGATCCTGCGCACCGAGGGCCCGACGCTGAGCTACCACCCGGCCAAGCTCTCGATGGAGCGCACCGAGGACGCCGCCTTCGGGCCGGTGGACCGGATCGGTCAGCTGACGATGCGCAACCTCGACATCGCCGACTCGCGGGAGAAGCTCGAGCAGTACGCCGCCATGGGGCAGCTGACCGGGCAGGCCGCGTTCGTCGGGGAGATCGAGCAGGGGCGGGCCGGGCAGATCGCCGGCCGCGGCGAGGGTGACGACGTCGACGAGAGCGCGCTGGAGCGGGCGGCGATGGAGAGCGGCACGGACTAGGTGGCCTGCGGCCTCGTGAGCACTAATCCGCCCTATGGCACGGACAAGTGCTCACGGGCGCGAAGCGCACCTAGATCCGCCGCGCCCGCGCCTCCGCGAGCAGGTAGAGCCCGAACGCGACGAACCCGACGGCCACCACGAGCAGCAGGAACGCGCCGAAGGGCTGGTCGGCCAGCGTCTTGAGCGCGGCGTCGAGCCCACCGGCCCGCGACGGGTCCGCGGTGAGGGCCGCGGTCGCGAACAGGACCGCCATCACCGCGAAGGCCACCGCGCGCAGCACGTGCCCGGCGACGCCGACCCAGACGATCGGCTGGCGCAGCCGCGCGGGCAGCCGCGAGCGGTCCAGTTCCTCGAGGAAGTCGCGGCGGATGCCGGTCCACGCGGTGGCGACGGCGGCGATGGCCACGACGAGGCCGACCAGCCCGACGAGCACGCGCCCGGCCGGGAGGGTCAGCAGGCCGGCGGTGGCCTGCTGCGAGCCGCCGGTGCTCGAGCCGGACGACCCGGTGACGAGCAGCCGGATCCCGAGCACCGCGACCCCGAGCACGGCCAGCGCGCGGGCCCCCGAGCCGATCCGCTTCTGGGTGCGGTCCCACCCCGAGGCCCAGCGGAAGCCCGTGGCCGCGGCCAGGCCCTGCCAGATGCCGAACGACACGAGGCCGAGCACCATGACGCCGATGCCGACGAGGCCCAGTGGCTCCGAGGCGATCGCCGAGAGCGCGCCCTGCTGGTCGGCCTGCCCGCCGCTCGGCGACGGCCCGCCGAGGGCGACCTGGACCGCGATGACCCCGACGACCAGGTGCACGAGTCCGTAGCCGACCAGGCCGACGCGGCCCAGCAGTTCGACCCCGCGCGAGGGTGCCTCGCCCTCACCGCTCCGGCCGAGCCCGGCGAGCCCGCCGCGGACCTCGCGGGCGGCGGCCGCTGCCTGCCCGCCCGCCCCGCTGCCCCGCTCGCTCTCGCTCACTTGGTGCAGGTGATCTCGGGCTCCGGCTTGTAGCGCACGGTGTGCGGCTCGGAGCGCGTCTGCCCGGTCTTCACGTCCTTCAGCACGCGGGTGTCGGTGATGGTGAAGCCGTCGACGCCCTTGGAGGGCTTGCACTTCGGGTTGTCGGCCATGTTGCGCACCCCGGCCGGCACCGGGTCCGTGCGCGGCCCGGTCTGGGAGGTGACGTCGTAGCGCTTCTGCCCGAGGATCTGGACCTTGATCGACGACGGGGTCCACACCGTGCGGATGAGGACCGGCGTGTCGCCGTCGTTGCGGAACTTCAGGTCGATCGCGCCCTCGAAGACCGTCGCCTCGCGACCGGCCGGGTAGCGGCTGATCGAGTAGCTGTGCTCCTTGTGCTCGACCTCGTCGAGCCCGGCGAAGTACGTGGCGTTGTAGAGCGTCGTCGCGAACTGCGAGATGCCGCCGCCGACGCCGCGGGCCGGCACGCCGTCCTCGATGATCCCGGCCTCGACGTAGCCCTGGCCCGCGTCGCGGGGGCCGGTGAAGCCGTTGAGGCTGAACGTCTCGCCGGGCTTCACGGTCGCGCCGTTGACCTGCTCGGCGACCCGCTTGATGTTCTGGCCGGAGTCCGCGGCGAAGCCCCCGGTCTGGAACTCGCCGATCACGGTGGCCGGACCGAGGGCCTGCAGCGCCTCGGTGGTGACTTTCGGGGGCGTCGTCGTGTACACCGCGTTCACCGCGCGGCCCGTCGCGGGCGGCGGCGGCGCGGGGGTGCCCC
>NZ_JBVPVA010000420.1:0-1948 GCF_055612215.1 Actinomycetospora sp.
AGGCGCAGGCGTTCACCGGGCGCGAGGGTGATGCTGGTCGGCCAGATCTCGACCTCGAGCAGGGTCGGCTCGCCGGGGGTCAGCGGGACGGCGTGGTCGTGGGGATGCCAGGGCCGGTACGGCTCGGAGCGTTCCGGGTCGGTCTCCCGGTGGGAGGCCTTGAGCCAGCCCATCGCCATCGGGACCGGCTGGCCCTGGGGCCCGACCGCGGGGATCGGCTCGCCGTCGGCGTCCAGGTGCTGCAGGCGGGCGAAGACGTCGAGGTCGTCCTGGTCGGCCGAGAGCCACAGCCGCAGTGCGACCGGCCCGGTGAGCTCGAGGGTCTCCGTCGCGGGCGCGGTGTCGAAGCTCGCGGGGTAGGCGACCGTGGCGGCCGCGTCCGGCGGGGACCATTCGAGGGTGTGCTCGCCCAGGTGGAGCTCCTGCCACCGGGTCCCGGGCAGCGGGAAGTCGGGGGCGTCGCGCCAGACGACGTCCCGGCCGTGGCGGATCGCGAGCCGGACCGGCGGGTCGTCCGCCATGCGCTCGGGCTGGTCCTTGAGGTACCGGTCGAGGAACCGCAGCTGCAGCTCCTGGGCCCAGTCCGCGTAGTAGGGGTCGATGTGGGTGCCGGTGTGCACGACGAGCCACTTGTCCCGCGACGCCGCCCGGCGCCAACCCTCGATGTTGCCCCGCAGGTGGAGGTGCAGCGCTCCCCAGTTGGCCGCGGACAGGACGGGCACCGTGACGCGGTCGAGGTCGGTGGCGCGGGCGTGGTGGTACTCGTCGAGCAGCGGGTGCTGTGGGAGCACCTCGCGCCAGTCGTCGCCGTCGTCGCCGGTGCGCTGCGGCTCGATCTGGCGGGCCCACCAGAAGTCGATGAAGCCGTTCGAGTAGAGGCCGCCCTGGTAGGCGCACTCGCGGTAGAAGTCGCTGGAGCCCTCCCAGGCGATCACCGCGGCGAGGTGGGGCGGCTGCAGCGCCGCGACGCGCCAGCCCATCATCGCCAGCCACGAGATGCCGCTGGAGGCGACCTTGCCGGTGCACCAGGGCTGTTCGGCGATCCACTCGACGACGTCGTGGAAGTCCTCGGCGTCGCGCGGCCCGTAGAGGTCCAGCCGGCCGGGCGACTGACCCGTGCCGCGGGTGTCGATGCGCACCAGGGCGTAGCCGTGCGGCACCCACCACTCCGGGTTCGGGGTCTCCCAGACCATGTGCTCGTTGTTGTCCACCAGCTCGTAGAGCGGGTAACGGTCGGGCCAGTGCACGTCCTTGCCGTACGGGCCGATCGAGGCGATGACGGGGACCGGCTCGTCGCCGTCGGGCCGGAAGACATCGGCGACGACGACCGAGCCGTCCCGGGTGGGGACCGCGACGTCGCGATCGATCTGCATCGGTTTCCTCCTGCAAAGGCCAGTCGGCTGGCCTCAGGAGTGTGTGCTCTCCGGGCCGTAATCGCAAGAGGACTTGCTTTATGGTGGTGACGTGAGCGATCCGGGGGTGCGGCGTCGTCCGGGAGGTCGATCGGCGCGGGTGCGTGCGGCGGTCCTCGAGGCCACGCTCGAGCTTCTCCTGGCCCGGGGGCTCGAGAGCCTCAAGGTCTCGGAGATCGCGGTGCGGGCCGAGGTCGCCGAGACGTCGATCTACCGCCGCTGGGGAACCCGGGAGAACCTGCTGATCGACGCGCTGCTCGACGCCACCGAGCAGCTCCGGGTGCCCGACACGGGGAGCCTGCGCGACGACCTGGTCGCCTACGCCGTCGACCTCGCCGAGTTCCTCGCCACGCCCGTCGGTCACGCCCTCGAGCGCACGCTCGCCGTCGCCGGGGACGATCCCGACACCCGAAGGGCCCGGGACCACTACTGGGCATCCCGCTCCGCGCTCTCCACGCAGATGATCACCCGCGCCGTCGACCGCGGCGAGCTCCCGGCCACCGTCTACCCCCGCCTGGCCATCGAGATGCTGGTCA
>NZ_JBVPVA010000464.1:0-2460 GCF_055612215.1 Actinomycetospora sp.
CGCCCGCGCCACGGAACTGCTGGCCGCCGCGCGCGAGGCCGGGCTGCCGATCAGCGGCGTCGCCCTCGCCAACGAGCGCGCCTGGCGCGACGAGCCCGAGATCCGGGCGGGCCTGTTGCACCGCTGGGCGGTGATGCGCGAGTGCGTCGCACGCGGGACCGCCACCGAAGGGGTGCTACCGGGCGCGCTGCAGGTCCGCCGGCGGGCGGCGGCCCTGCGCCGCCACTTCGCGAGCACGCCCGAGGCGGTGGCGACGATGGAGTGGGTGACCCTCGACGCGCTCGCCGTCAACGAGGAGAACGCCGCCGGCGGCCGCGTCGTCACCGCCCCGACCAACGGCGCTGCCGGGATCGTGCCCGCGGTGCTGCACCACGCCGCCCGCACCCTGCCCGGGTTCGACGACGACGCCGTCGTGCGCTTCCTCCTGACGGCCGGCGCGATCGGTCAGCTGGTCAAGCACGGCGCGTCGATCTCGGGAGCGGAGGTCGGCTGCCAGGGCGAGGTGGGCTCGGCGTGCTCGATGGCCGCGGCGGGACTCGCGGAGCTGCTCGGCGGCACCCCCGAGCAGGTCGAGAACGCCGCCGAGATCGGCATCGAGCACCACCTCGGCCTGACCTGCGACCCCGTCGGCGGGCTCGTCCAGATCCCCTGCATCGAGCGCAACGCGGTCGCCGCCGTCACCGCGATCACCGCCGCCCACATGGCCGTGCGCGGCGACGGCGCCCACCACGTCTCGCTCGACACCGTGATCCGGACGCTGCGCGCCACCGGCGCCGACATGTCGTCCAAGTACAAGGAGACCGCCCGCGGGGGGCTCGCCCTCACGGTGGTGGAGTGCTAGTCGCTGTGCACCCGGCCACCGGCTGCGGATCGGGCCCTCCGCTCAGGTGTCGACCTCGACGTGTTCGGCGGCCGCGCCGGGGGCGTACATCGCGGGGGCGTGGGCCTCGGCGAAGAGCGCGGCCACCAGCTCACCGCGGCCGGCGACACCGACCTTGGCGAAGACGGTCTTGAGGTGGTCGCGCACGGTGTAGGCCGACAGGCACAGCTCCGCGCCGATCTCGGGGTTGGACAGGCCGCGGGCGACCCCGCGGGTGATCTCCTGCTCGCGCGGGGTGAGGCCGTACGCGTCGACGATGATCGGGGCGATCTGGGACGACCGGGCCGGCTGGATGGTCAGCGCGACCGGGCCCGTGGCGCCGTTCCGCGTGGTGAGGCAGGACGCGTGGGCGGCGAGCCAGCGCCCGCTGGCCGCCCGGACGCGCACCGCCGCGGGCCCGCGGTCCCGGCCCTCGCGGACCGCCACCGCCCGGGCCGCGACCGCGGCGATCGGCGACATCGTCAGGGGGTAGGACGACCAGGACGCCCCGGCGAGCTCGGCGAGGAGCTGCTCGGCCTCCGCGTCGACCGACAGGACGTCGCCGTTCGGGTGAGCAGCGCGGTCGCCGGCGCCTCGCCGCCGAGCGCTCCGGTCGCTCCGGCGCGGGCCGCCCCCGCCGCGGCGCGCAGGGCGCGGCCCAGCGCGGGTAGGACGCTCGCGAGGGTGCTGACGTCGTGCGGCGTGAACGGCCCGCGGTCGCGGTGGCGGAAGAGGTCCAGGACGCCCCAGGTGCTGTCGCCGACGCGGACCGCGGCCCGGATCTCGTCGCCGTAGCCCTGCGGGGCGAGGAACTCGCGGTAGCGGGTGCTGCGTCCCGGGGTGCCGTCGGTGGCGCGGTAGAGCGTGTCGATGCCGGTGGCGCTGCGCGCGAGGTCCCGGTAGAGCTTCGCGTCCTCCACGCGGTGCTCGCGGTCCCAGTACGTCGAGCTGTGGCCCTGCTCGACGTTCTCCACCCGGACCGGGCACGTCGCCAGCACCGTCGCGGGGTCGGTGGCGAACCAGCACGACCCGTCGAAGGGCACCGCCGCGCGCAACCGCCCGGGAGACGCGGGCGAACAGCGTCGTGGCGTCGAGGTCGCGGGCGCACTCCTCGCGGAACGCGGTGAGGTCGCGCGCGGCGCCGGCGGCGGTGGTCGTCATCTGCGTCTCCCTCGAGGCGATTATGACGCAGTGTCACCAACGGACCGGCTCACTGGCAATCCTCCACCTGTAGGGGGTCCATTCCCGGATGCACTCCGTGTGCGGGATGGGCCGTCCGGCTGACGGTCAGCAGAGTTCCCGGCATCGCTCGACGACGACCGGAGGACACCATGACGACCACGACCCCCAGCACCGCCGGCCCGGCCCACCGGAGCCTCGACGACCTCGCGCTCGACCTCGACGGCCGCCTCGTCCGCCCGGGCGACCCCGGCTGGTACACCGCCCGGCAGGCCTGGCACCTCCTGGTGGACCAGCGCCCGGCGGCGGTCGCCCAGGTCGCCAACGCCCAGGACGTGGTGCGCGTCGTGGACGCGGCACGGCGGCTCGGGCTGCGGGTCGCCCCGCAGTCGACCGGGCACAACCCGGCCCCGCTCGGCGAC
>NZ_JBVPVA010000487.1:0-10943 GCF_055612215.1 Actinomycetospora sp.
CGGCGAGCACGCCGATCGCCAGGACACGCGAGCGTGCGGAGAGGGACACGGACAACCTCCAACTGCAAGGGCGGGGAGCAAGGACGGGCCACCACTGCGCCCGTCGGGGTTTCGCCGGGTCAACGACGCCCGGGGCGCAGGGATGCGCCACGTCCGGCGGAGTTCCGCCGGACGAGCCCCTCCCCGTGACCCGTCAGGGGGACGAGGAGTGCTGGATCCGGACAGATCACCGTCAGGTCACGACGACTACACTGCTCCGAACGGCCCTGCGAGTAGGGCTGTTCGCCCGACCGAGCGGCGGTCGACGTGACGTCGGTCACTCGCGCGCCGACGGGGGATCGACGATCAGCCGGCCTGGGTGCGGGCGCGGTCCGCCTCGCGCGCCGCGACGTCGGCCGCCGAGCAGAACCCGCGGCCGTGGCGCTTGAGGCAGAGGAGCCCCAGCAGCACGCCGTGCTCGTCGACCACGGCGAGGCGGCGCTGCCCCCGCGCCGCCATCGCCCGGCGCGTCGCCTCGAGGTCGTCCGCCGGCCCCGCGACCCGGTGGTCGAGCGTCCCGACGGTCCGCGCCCGCTCGCCGTCGGGAACGCCGTCGAGGTCGTCGCGCTCGACGACCGCCACGAGCACGCCGGCCTCGACCAGCAACAGTGCGTGCACGTGGCCGTCGGTGAAGAACGCGCGCGCCGCACCCACGGACACGTCGGGTCCGTGGACCTTCGGGGTCCGCAGGTGGGCGTGCGCGACGGTGTCCACGGCTAGACCGGGGTGACCTCGACGCGGGTGTCCGAGAAGGTCGGAGCGTTCCCGAGGTCGGCGAAGACGAACGGGCTCACGGAGTTCACGGTGCGGCCCTCCTTCGCGTTCTTCGGCCACGATCCCATGGGACAGACCACCACGCCCGGCGCGACGTCCTCGGAGACGCGCGCGAGCGCGACGAAGCGGCCGCGGTCGTTCGAGACCTCCACGTAGCGACCCTCGTCCACCCCGCGGGCCTGCGCGTCCGCCGGATGGATGGTCACCGTCTGCTCGCCCTGGACCCGCTTCTGCATGGCCTGGTCGCCCGCGCTCGAGTTGATGTAGGCGTGCGACTTCGGCGAGAGCAGGTTCAGCGGGTAGACCTCGCCCCGCTCGCGCGGCGCGACGTAGTGCGGCAGCGGGTCGACCGTCCCGCCGGGCTGGAACTCCTCGGACAGCTGCCGGAAGAGCGGCACGACGAAGTTCCCGGCCGCCTCCAGGGCCGACGACCTGAACTCGGTCTTCCCCGACGGCGTCGGGAAGCCCCCGTCCACGTGGGGGGCGTACTCGTCCGCGCCCGGCAGGTTCAGCCGCGCCCACCCGGTCTCGCGCAGCGAGTCCACCGTGATGCCCTCCATCGCCGGAGCCGACCAGTCGTAGGCCTGCGCGAGGAGCTGGGAGTCGGAGAGCGTGAAGTACTCGTCCTCGAACCCCATCGCCGCGGCGAGTCGGCGGAACAGCTCGGTGTTGGGGATCGACTCGCCCTCGGGCTCCACCGCCGGGACGTTGAGCGTGACGTAGAAGTGTCCCCAGCTGAACATGATGTCGTGCTGCTCGAGTGCGGTGGTCGCGGGCAGCACGATGTCGGCGTAGCGCGCGGTGTCGGTGAGGAAGTGGTCGCTGACCACGGTGAACAGGTCCTCGCGGGCCAGCCCCTGCGCGATCTTGTCCTGCTCGGGGGAGACGACCATCGGGTTCGAGTTGTAGACCATCAGTGCCGTGACCGGCGGGTCGAGGGGCAGCTCCCCGGTCAGCGCGCGGCCGAGCAGGAACTGGTTGACCACGCGCGTGCCCGGGGTGGCCATCTCGGGGTGGACGAAGGCCGGCCAGTTCACCGGGTGCGCCCACAGCGGGAGCTGCAGCAGGCCGCCCCCGACGTGGCGCCAGGCCCCGACGAGGGCGGGCAGGCAGGCGATCGAGCGCACCGTCTGCCCGCCGCCCGCGTGCCGCTCGATGGCCACGCCGATGCGGATCATCGCCGGGTCGGTCGTGGCGTACTCGCGCGCCAGGGTCCGGATGTCCTCGGCCGGGATGCCGGTCTCCTCCGACGCCCACTCGGGCGTGTACTGCGCCACCCGCTCGGCGAGCTCGTCGAAGCCCACGGTGTGGTCGCGGACGTACGCCTCGTCGTGCAGGCCCTCGCCGATGATCACGTGCATCATCGCCAGCGCGAGCGCGCCGTCGGTGCCGGGCCGGATCGGGATGTACCAGTCGGCCCGCTGCGCGGTGCGGTGGCGCATCGGGTCGATGCACACGACCTTCGCCCCCCGCTTCTGGGCCTCGGCAATGACCGGCCACAGGTGCAGATTGGTCGAGATCGTGTTCGACGCCCAGATGATGATTAAGCGCGAGTGCACCAGGCTCTCCGGGTCGACACCCGCCGTCGCGCCGACCGTCGAGGCGTAGGCGGTGCAGGCACCGGAGTCGCAGTAGGTCCGCTCGGTGATCGTCGCGCCGAGGCGGTTGAAGAAGGCGTCGCCGACCGTGAGTCCGTTGAGCACCCCCTGGTTGCCGAGGTAGCTGACCGGCATGACCGTCTCGGCGCCGTGCTCGGCGATCTTCGCCCGGAACGTCGTGGCGATGGTGTCGATGGCCTCGTCCCAGGAAATCTCCTCGAACCGGCCGCTGCCCTTGGGACCCGTCCGGCGGAGAGGGTGCAGCAGGCGGTCGGGGCTGTAGGTCTTCTCCGGGTAGTTGTTGACCTTGACGCAGAGCCCGCCGCGGGTGAACGGGTGCTCCGGGTCGCCGGCGACCTTCGTGGCGCGCCCGTCCTCGACGGTCACGAGCATCGCGCAGGTGTCCGGGCAGTCGTGCGGGCAGGCGCCGCGCACGGTCGTGGTGGTGGGGGTGAGCGGGACGTCGATCGTCGTCACGGGTGGCTCCTCGCCGGAGTGGTGGTCCGCCGGAGTGGTCGTCCTCGACCGCGGGTGCGTGGCTCGGATCCTCGGTCGAGCGGTCGGCGGCAGGCTTGTCGCAGAGCGCCAGATGCCGCTCACGGGCCGTTGACGGGGCCCCGGGGCCGCCCTAGCGTCGGTCGATCTCCTCCCCTTGACCCCGGAGTCCGCCGGTGACCCGAGACCCGCACCCCGTCGGGCCGTTCCCGGACACGGGGCCCGAGTACGCGAACCGCAGCGCCGCGGGGGAGACCGAGGGCCTCGAGCCCTGGTGCGACATGCTCCGCGAGCACTTCGTCGCGCTCGACGTCGACGACGTCGAGCGCGGTGACCCCTTCCCGAGCCGGGTGCGGAGCACCCTCGTCGGCCACCTCTCCGCCGCGGTCGTCAGCTCGGCGCCCCAGAGTGCCCGCCGCACGCCGGGCCTGGCCCGCAGCGACGGTCATGCGTACCTGCAGGTCGGGATGGTCGCGGAGGGGAGGGCGGTGCTCGAGCAGGACGGCCGGGAGGCGGTGCTCGGCCGCGGCGCGTTCGCGGTCTACGAGACCGACCGGCCGTTCGCCTGGCACTTCGACGGGCCCTGGACGCTGCTGGTGCTGACCTGGCCGCGCGAACTGGTCGCCCTCGGCGCCGACGTGACCCGCGCGGCCACGGCCCGGACCCTCGGCGGGGACCGGCTCGGCGCCATCGTCGGGCACACCCTCGCCGAGACGGCGCTGACGCCGCCCGCACTGACCGACGCCGGCGGCGGCCGGCTGGCGGGGCAGCTCGCCGCGCTGCTCGGGACCGCGATCGGGGAGTCGCTGCGTCGCGGGGACGTCCTGTCCCCCGGGAGCGCGGCCGATCTCCGCCGGCGGGTCGATTCCTACGTCGCTGAGCACCTCGAGGACCCCGGCCTCTCCCCCGAGGACATCGCCCGCGCCCACTTCATCTCGGTCCGCGCGCTGCACCGGGTGTTCGCGGACGCGGACACGACGGTGGGCGCCCTGATCCGGCGGCGTCGGCTCGAGCACGCGCGGCGGCGCCTGCTGGATCCGCGCGACGCCGGGCGCAGCCTCACCGAGATCGCCCACTCGTGCGGGTTCTCCGACCTGGCGTCGTTCAGCCGCCGCTTCAAGGTCGAGTTCCACGAGCCGCCGGGCAGCTACCGGCGCCGCGCCGGACTCGGGAGCCCCGGGACCGGTCCCTCGCCGACCACGTGAGGACGCTGTGGCGTGGGTAACGTTCCCGGTGATCGTGCCGCCCTCGGACGGGAGGACCCACCGCCGTGTATCCCGGAACGCACGCGAGGACGACACCGGACAAGCCCGCCGTCGTCATGGCCGACACCGGCGAGTCGCTCACCTACGCCGAGCTCGAGGACCGCTCGATCCGGCTGGCGCACGTGCTGCGCGACGAGGAGGGGCTGACCCGCGGCGGCCACGTCGCGCTGATCGCGACCAACGGCCCGGACGTGTTCGTCACCTACTGGGCCGCGGTGCGCTCCGGGCTCTACATCACCGCGGTCAACCACCACCTCTCCGCGCCGGAGGCCGCCTACATCGTCGACGACTGCGGCGCCGAGGTGCTGATCGTCTCCGCCGACGTCGCCGGGCTCGCCGAGGCCCTCGTGGCGACCACCCCGGGGGTCCGCCGCCGGCTCGCGTACGGCGGCCCGGTCGCGGGCCACGACTCGTACGAGGACGCGCTCGCCGCCGCGAGTGCGCAGGAGCCGGCCGACCAGCCCGCGGGGGTCGACATGCTCTACTCCTCGGGCACGACCGGGCGCCCCAAGGGCATCCAGCCCGCGCTGCCCGCGCGCCAGGTCGACGAGCCCGGGGACACCATGCGGGCGGTCTTCGGCCCGCTGTTCGGCTTCGACGAGCACACCGTCTACTACTCGCCCGCCCCGACCTACCACGCCGCCCCGCTGCGCTTCGGCGGGCTGGTCCTCGCGAGCGGCGGGACGCTCGTGCTCACCGCGGGGTTCGACGCGCGGGAGTCACTGCGCGTCATCGCCGAGCACCGCGTCACGCACTCCCAGTGGGTGCCGACGATGTTCGTGCGGATGCTCAAGCTCGACGAGTCCGTCCGGGCGGCCCACGACGTGTCCTCGATGCGGGTGGCGATCCACGCCGCCGCGCCGTGCCCGGTGGAGGTCAAGGCCGCGATGATGGACTGGTGGGGCCCCGTGCTCTGGGAGTACTACTCCTCCACCGAGGCCAACGGCATCACCCTGATCTCCCCGCAGGAGTGGTTCGATCACCCGGGCTCGGTCGGACAGGCCACGCTCGGCGTCGTCCACGTCTGCGACGCCGACGACGGCGGGCGCGAGCTCGCCACCGGCGAGATCGGCACGATCTACTTCGAGCGCCCCGAGCGGCCGTTCGAGTACCACCACGACCCGGAGCGGACCCGCGAGGCCGCGCACCCGGAGCACGGGAACTGGACCACCACCGGCGACGTCGGCTACCTCGACGAGGACGGCTACCTCTACCTCACCGATCGGAAGGCCTTCATGATCATTTCGGGTGGGGTGAACATCTATCCCCAGGAGATCGAGAACGCCATGGCGATGCACCCCGCGGTGTACGACGTGGCGGTCATCGGCGTTCCCGACGAGGAGATGGGGGAGCAGGTGAAGGCCGTCGTCCAGCTCGCGGCGGGCCACGAGGGCACCGAGGCGCTCGCCGCGGAGCTCGTCGAGCACGTCAGGGACTCGATCGCCCGGTACAAGGCACCGCGCAGCGTCGACTTCACCGACGCGCTCCCGCGCACCGCCACCGGGAAGCTGGTCAAGGGCGAGCTGCGCCGGCGGTACGTCGAGAGCGCGGGGGTGTAGGGCCATGGCCGTGGGTGTCGACGAAGCCACCACGGACCGGACGGCGGGCGACGCGGACGTCGTCGTGCTCGCCTCCGCCCGGACCACGACCGAGCGGGAGCTCCTGACCGACTGGGCCGCCCGGAACCATCCCGGGGCGCCGGTCTGCCTCGACGAGGCGGCCCTCGAGGCGGCCCTCGCGCGGGCCCGCCCGACGACGACGGTGGTCCCGGTGCGCGTCACGTGGCTGCCCCCGACCCGCGCCGCGGAGTGGGCCGACGGCACCGGCGCGCCGCCGGAGAAGCCGAAGGCCTCGGACCTCGTCGCGCTGCTCGGCCACCGGCGCCCGCCGGGCTTCTGGCAGCGCCGCCTCGCGCGGAAGGTCCCGGACCGGGTGCGGATCGTCGAGGGCGAGCCGGCGACGGTCGCCGACCTGCAGCGCCGCCACGACGACGAGGCCCGCGAGGAGCAGCTGCCCGCCTTCGTCCAGCGCGCGGGCGTGCTCGCCTGCGAGCGGGCCGAGCGGGCGCTGATCGGCGACCACTACACCGTCCCGCGGCTGGTGGTCGAGCAGATCGTGGCGTCGACCCGCGTGCGCGACCGGCTGCGGGAGCTCGCCGCCGAGCACGACCGGTCCTTCGACGACGTGCTCGAGGACATGCGGGCCCGCCTCGGGGACCTCGCCGCGGTGCAGAGCCCCCTCGCGATCGACGCGTTCCGCACGGCGCTCGCCCCGATGCACGCCCCCGCCTGGGACGTGTCGGTCGACACCGAGACGGTCGAGCCGCTGCGCCGGCTGTCCCGCACCGCCCCGCTGGTGTTCCTGCCGACGCACCGTTCCTACGCCGACCCGCTGGTACTCGCCGAGGTGCTGCGCGAGAACGACCTGCCGCGCAACACCGTGCTCGGCGGCAACAACATGTCGTTCTGGCCGATCGGGCCGCTGGGCAAGCGGGCCGGGATCGTGTTCATCCGGCGGAGCTCGGGTGACGACCCGGTCTACAAGCTGGCGCTGCGGGAGTACATCGCGCACCTGGTCTCGAAGCGGTTCAACCTCGAGTGGTACATCGAGGGCGGTCGCTCGCGCACCGGCAAGCTGCGCAGCCCCCAGCTGGGGCTGCTCGCCTACCTGGCGCGGGCCCTGGACGACGGCCGCGCGTCCGACGTACAGCTCGTGCCCACCTCGATCGTCTACGACCGGCTCTACGAGCTCGACGCGATGGCTGCCGAGCAGGGCGGGGCGGGGAAGTCCGCCGAGGGGCTGGGCTGGCTCGCGCGCTATGTCCGCGGGCAGGCCCGCAACCACGGCACCGCCCGAGTCCGCTTCGGCGAGCCGTTCTCGCTCGCGGAGGCGCTGGCCGAGGCGGGGGAGGGACGCGCACGGCTCGAGAAGGTCGCCTTCACGATCTGCGACGGGATCAACCGCGCCACCCCGGCGACCCCGACGGCGCTGGTCACGTTCGCGCTGCTCGGGACCGGTGGGCGGGCGCTCACGCTCGAGCAGATCCGGGTGTCGACCGAGCCGCTGCTCGACCACCTCGACCGGCTGGGCCGGCCGGGTCCCCGCGAGGACCTCACCGGCGACGGGATCTCCCGGGCGCTCGAGCGGCTGGTCACCGGGGAGGTCGTCGAGCGCTACGACGGCGGCGACGAGACGGTGTGGTCGATCCGCGAGGGCCGCCACCGGGTCGCCGCGTTCTACCGCAACGGCGCGATCCACCACTTCGTCGACCGGGCGATCGTGGAGCTCGCGCTGCTCGCCGCGTCCCGCGCCCCGGCGGGCAGCGACCCGGTGGACGTCGCGTGGCAGGACGCGCTGCGGCTGCGCGACCTGCTGAAGTTCGAGTTCTTCTTCCCCTCGAAGCGGCGCTTCTCCGACGACATCGCGGCCGAGACGACGCTGGTCGATCCGGACTGGCGCGACCGCGTGACGGATCCGGACGCAGCTGCGGCGCTGCTGGAGCGGACCCGCTTCCTCGTCGCGCCCCGGACGCTGCGCTCGTTCGTCGACGCGCAGTGGGTGGTGGCGACGAAGCTGGTGGCGCTCGGGTCGGCGCCGGTGACCGACGCGAAGGCCCTCGCGCAGGAGTGCCTGGGCCTCGGGCGCCAGATGCTGCGCCAGGGCCGCGTCGCGCGCCCGGACTCGGTGTCCCTCGAGCTCTACACCGCCGCGCTCGACCTGGCCGACAACCGGGGCCTGCTCGACGCCGGGTCGGACCCGACGGCGGGCCGGGCCGCGTTCCGCGACGAGATCGCCGAGGTGCGTGAGCGGCTCGTCGAGCTGGCCCGCATCGAGGACCGCCTGACCGAGGAGCTGCTGGCATGACCGGCCCGACCACGAGCTCGCCCCCGTCCGCGCAGGCCCGGTTCGTCGAGCGCATCGACGCCGCGGAGCCCGGGCCGGCGGTGGCCGCCTTCGTCGTCGTCGACGGCGGTCTGCTCGCCGGCTGCCCGCTCGCCCCGCTGGTGCCGTCCACCTCGCTGTGGGACCGCTTCGCGCGGGAGGTCCGCGACGGGGTGGCGGGGCCGGGCGAGGTGAGCGTCGCCGACGTCGAGCGCGTCGTCCGCTCGCGGCGGGGGCGCTCGGTGGACGAGGTCGCCGAGGAGGGTCGGCAGACGTTCCGGTCCACCACCGCCTCCTGGCTGCACCCCGAGGTGTGGCGCCTCGCCGTCGCGCACGCCCGGCGCGGGCACCGCGTCGTGCTCGTCTCGCGCGCCACCCGCGCCGAGGTCGACCCGCTCGCCGCGGAACTGGGCGCCGACGACGTCGTCGCGACCCGGGTCTCCGTCGTCCCCACCGACGACGACGGCGACCGGGTCGGGGGGATCGCCTCCCCGGTGTGCGCCGGGCCGGCGGCCGCCGACGCGGTGGCGGCGTGGGCGGACGCGCACGACGTCGACCTCGGCGCGGCCTTCGCCTACGGTCCCGCCGCCGAACGCGCGGTCCTCGACCTCGTCGGCCACTCGACGGTGGTCGGCGAGCCGGACGGGGTGCGCCCCGACCTGCCCGTCGCGCCCCGCGGCGCCGTCCCGCCGCTGGAGGCCATCGGCGGCACCCTCGGCTTCTACGGCGGGTTCACGACGGCGACGGCGGCGGCCGCCGGGGCGGGCCTGCTGCACGGCTCGCGACGCCGCGTGATCAACCTGGCCGGCTCGCTCGGCTCGGAGTTCGCGCTGGGCGTGGCGGGCGTCCGGATCGAGGTGGACGGGGCCGAGCACCTCTGGTCGCGACGTCCCGCGGTCTTCGTCTTCAACCACCAGAGCAAGCTCGACCCGATCGTCGCGATGGCCCTGCTGCGTCACGACTTCACCGGCGTCGCCAAGGCCGAGGCCAAGCAGATCCCGCTGTTCGGGCAGCTCTTCGCGTTCGCCGACGTCGCGTTCGTCGAGCGCGGCAACACCCGTCAGGCGCGCGACGCGCTGCAACCCGCCGTGGACCGCGTCCGCCGCGGGACGTCCCTGCTCATGGCGCCGGAGGGCACCCGCTCGGTGACGCCGCGGCCCGGCCCCTTCAAGAAGGGCGCCTTCCACATCGCGATGCAGGCCGGCGTGCCGATGGTGCCCATCGTGCTGGAGAACGCCGGCGAACTGATGTGGCGCTACGACCAGATGGTGCGGCCGGGCACGGTGCGGGTGATCGTGCACCCGCCGATCGAGACCGACGACTGGACCGTCGAGACCCTCGGCGACCACGTCGCGCACGTCCGCGGGCTGTTCCTGGAGACGCTCGGGCTCGCCGAGGAGAAGGAGGCGGTCCGGCCGTGACGGAGACCGGGCTGGCCTGGACCGACGCCGACGAGATGTCGCCGTTCGAGACGATGATGTGGCGCGCGGAGGCCGACCCCGCGCTGCGCTCGACGATGGTGGCGTGCGCGCTGCTCGATCGGGCGCCGGACTGGCCGCGTCTGGTGGCGGCGCACGACTGGGCGACGCGGATGGTGCCGCGGTTCCGCGACCGGGTCGTGGAGCCGCCGCTCGGGCTCGGGACCCCGGTGTGGGCGCGGGACCCCGACTTCGACCTCTCCCGCCACCTCCACCGCTTCTCGCTGGCCGAGGGGGACGGCTGGCCCGAAGTGCTCGCCGCCGCCGAGCGCCTCGCCACGTCGCCGTTCGACCGGCACCGTCCGCCGTGGGAGGCGTTGCTGATCGAGGGGCTGCCGGACGGGAAGGCGGCCTACCTGCTGAAGCTGCACCACGTCACCACCGACGGGCTCGGCAGCGTGGCGCTGTTCTCGGGGCTGCTCAACCGCCGACGCGAGACCGACCCGGACAAGCCGCAGCCGCCGGCGCCGGACCCGGCCGAGGACCCCGGACCGGGACCGTGGTCGGCCCTCGGGCGACAGATCCGCCACGACGCCGAGGCACTCGCGTCGGTCCCGACCCACGTCCTGCGCGCCGCGGGTGCGGCGCTGCGCGACCCGATCGGGAAGGCCCGCGACGCGGTGGCGTTCGGGCTGTCGGCGATCCGGGTGATCGGCGATCCGGGCGCGGCCGCCTCCCCGCTGCTCGCGACCAGGGGGCCGGACTGGCGGTTCGTGGCGGTCGACCTGCCGTTCGCGCCGTTGCGGGCCGCCGCGAGGGCCGCGGGCGGCTCGATCAACGACGCCTACGTCGCCGCCCTGCTCGGCGCGTTCCGGCGCTACCACGAGGCCCAGGGGGTGCCGGCGGAGGAGATCCGGATGGCGATCCCGGTGTCCGTGCGGGAGGCCGGGGACGAGAGCGGGGGCAACAAGATCGCCTCGCTGCGCCTCGCGGGCCGGATCGGTGAGAAGGACCCCGCGGTCCGGATGGCGCAGGTGGCCGCCGACGTCGCCCGCGGTCGCGCGGAGCCGGCGGCGGACGACGTCGGGCTGCTGTCGCCGCTGCTCGCCCGCCTGCCCGGACCGGTGATCGCGGCCGTGGCCGGCGGGGTGACCAAGGGCAACGACCTGCAGGCGTCGAACGTGCCGGGCATCCGCGAGGAGGTCTACCTCGCCGGCGCCCAGGTGGAGCGGATGTACCCCTACGCGCCCCGGCCCGGGTGCGCCGCGATGATCACGATGCTCACCCACGGCGACACGTGCTGCGTCGGCGCGAACATCGACCCGGCCGCGATCACCGACCGGGACCTGTTCGCGCAGTGCCTCGTGGACGGGTTCGCCGAGGTACTGGCGCTCGGGGGTGACGCGGCGCCGCCGGTGCTGCGCGCCTGAGGTCCGGCCCACCCCCCTCGGCCCCCGTGCCAGCAACGGCAC
>NZ_JBVPVA010000581.1:0-2393 GCF_055612215.1 Actinomycetospora sp.
GACCGCAGCCGGCCCGCGGTCCCGGCCCTCGCGGACCGCCACGGCCCGGGTGGCGACGGCGGCGATCGGCGACATCGTCACCGGATAGGACGTCCAGGCCGGGCCGGCGAGCTCGGCGAAGAGCTGGTCGGCCTCCTCGTCGAGGGAGAGGACGTCGCCGTTCGGGGTGAGGAGCGCGGTGCCCGGCGCCTCCCCGCCGAGCGGTCCCACCGCCCCGGCCCGGGCGGCCCCGGCCGCGGTGCGCAGCGCCCGACCCAGGGCGGGGAGCACGCTCGCGAGGGTCGAGACGTCGCGGGGCGTGAACGGCCCGCGGTCGCGGTGGCGGAAGAGGTCGAACACGCCCCAGGTGCTCTCGCCGACCCGGACCGCCGCCCGGATCTCGTCCCCGTAGCCCTGTGGGGCAAGGAACTCGCGGTAGCGGGCGCTGCGGCCCGGCGTCCCGTCGGTGGCGCGGTAGAGGGTGTCGATGCCCGTGGCGCTGCGCGCGAGGTCCCTGTAGAGCATCGCGTCCTCCACGCGGTGCTCCCGGTCCCAGTACGTCGAGCAGTGACCCTGCTCGACGTTCTCCACCCGCACCGGGCACGTGGCCAGCACCGTCGCCGGGTCGGTGGCGAACCAGCACGAGCCGTCGAAGGGCACCGCCGTGCGCAGTCGCGCCGAGACGCGGGCGAACAGCGTGGTGGCGTCGAGGTCGCGAGCGCACTCCTCGCGGACCGCGGCCAGATCGCGCTCGGCACCGGCGGTGGTGGTCGACATCGGCGTCCTCCCTCGGAGCTACTGACGCAGTGTCACCAACGAGGGCCCGAAGTGGCAATCCTCCACCTGTAGGGGGTCGAATTTTGAATGCGCTCCGTGTGCAGGATGGGCCGTCCGGCTGACGGTGAGCAGAGTTCCCGACATCGCTCGACGACGACCGGAGGACACCGTGACCACCTTCACCGCCCCGCCGCACCGGGGCCTCGACGACCTCGCGCTCGACCTCGACGGCCGCCTCGTCCGCCCGGGCGACTCCGGGTGGCACACCGCCCGGCAGGCCTGGGCGCTCCTGGTGGACCAGCGGCCGGCCGCGATCGCCCAGGTCGCACACGCGTCCGACGTCGTGCGCGTCGTCGACGCGGCCCGCCGGCTGGGGCTGCGGGTCGCACCGCAGGCGACCGGGCACAACGCCGCGCCCCTCGGCGACCTCGCCGACTCGATCCTGCTGCGCACGGGAGCCCTGCGCGGCGTGACCGTCGACCCGGCTCGGCGCGTCGCGCGGGTCGAGTCCGGCGCCTGGTGGGCCGACGTGACCACGGCGGTCGCCCCGTACGCGCTCGCCGCACTCGCCGGGTCCTCCCCCGACGTCGGCGTCGCCGGGTACCTGCTCGGGGGCGGGCTGAGCTGGCTGGCCCGCTCCCACGGTCTGGCCGCGAACTCGGTGCTCGCGCTCGAGGTGGTCACGGCCGACGGCCGACTGCGCCGCGTCGACCACGCCCACGACGCGGACCTCTTCTGGGCCCTGCGCGGGGGTGGCGGGAGCTTCGGCGTCGTCACCGCGCTGGAGATCCGGCTCTTCCCGATCACCGCCGTGCAGGCCGGCGCGCTGTTCTTCGACCTCGACCGGGCGCGCGACGTGCTGCACGGGTGGCGGGCCTGGACCGCGGACGTGCCCGAGGCCGTGACGTCGTGTGCGCGGATCCTGCACCTCCCGCCGCTGCCGGAGCTCCCGGCGGCGCTCGCCGGCCGGTCCTTCGCGGTGGTGGAGGTCGTCAGTCAGCTGGACGAGGCCGCGACGGCCACCGTGCTGGCCCCGCTGCGCGCGTTGGGCCCGGCGATCGACACCGTGCACCGCACCCCGACGGCGGAGCTGTCGGCACTGCACATGGACCCGCCCGGACCGACGCCCGGCCTGGGCGACGGGGCCCTGGTGCAGCGGCTCGACGAGGCCGCCGTCGACGCCTTCCTCGACGGAGCGCTCGCCGCGGGCCCGACGCTGCTCTCGGTCGAGCTCCGCCAGCTCGGCGGCGCCGTCCGGCGTCCCGCGCCCGACGGCGGCGCCGTGTCCGCGTTCGAGGCCGACGCCGCGCTGTTCGCGGTCGGGGTGGTTCCCGACGACGCGACGGGCCCGCGCGTGCGCCTCGCGCTCGACACCGTGCGTTCAGCGCTCGCCCCGCACCTCTCCCGCCGCAGCTACCTGAACTTCAGCGAGGAGCCGCGGGAGGAGACCGAGCTCTTCGGGGCCGCCCGCGACCGGCTGCACGCGGTGAAGACCGCCTACGACCCGCAGGACCTCATCCGCGCCAACCACCCCGTCCGCGCCGCGCGACGCCACCCGGCGTCGTGACTCCCGTTCCCACCCGACCCACGACCATCAGGAGCACCGCCATGACCATCGCCGTCGACCCCACCCGTGA
>NZ_JBVPVA010000669.1:0-1920 GCF_055612215.1 Actinomycetospora sp.
CTCGGCCAGCAGCGCCTCCCCGGAGAGCAGCGCCGAGGCGACGAGCAGCGGCTGGGTGACCGCGGTGTCGGCGATCGCGTCGGCGTCGGCCTCGGTGCCCAGGTGCTCGAGGTCGAGCCCGGCGGCCTCGGAGAAGGCCGCCAGCCGTTCGCGTGCGCCGGGGCGTTCCAGCCACGGCGCGAGCATCCCCGGCTTCTGGGCGCCCTGACCGGGCGCGAGGATCGCGATCACACTCCGTACCCCACCACGCGCGGGTTGCGGGCAGCAGGCGTCGCGGTGACGAATCCTCGTCCCGGTTCGTTGTCGGGTTCCTACAACGGCGGACCCAAACAGGGACAGGCTACGGAATCGATCGAGAAGCCGGATCGCGTTGAGACGGAGATCGACGACGACGTCGTCGCAGGTCAGCGCCTCGTTGTCGGCTCACCGGCACCGCCGGTCGACCGCAACCGATCGAGCGCGATGGCCATGTGCAACAAGCGCGAGCCGCGCGCGTCGGACGGTCGCGCGCCGGTGAGGTCGGCCACTCGACGCAGCCGGTACCGGACGGTGTTGGGGTGGACGAACAGCGAGCGCGCGCACGCCTCGAGCACGCCCGCGTGGTCCAGGTAGGACTCCACGGTCTCGACGAGCGAGCCACCGGCCTCCCGCAGCGGGCGGGCCACGTCGCGCACCAGCTGCTCGACGGCCGACGAGTCCCCGGCGAGCACGCGCTCGGGGAGGAGGTCGTCGGCCGAGACCGGGCGCGGCGCACCGGGCCAGGCGGCGACGGCGCGGTGCCCGGCGAGCGCCCGCGCGGCCGAGTGGTGGCCCTCGAGCAGCCCGGCGACGACAGGTCCCGCCACCACCGGCCCCGGCCCCAACGCCTCGGCCAGCGCCAGCGCGGCCTTCGACTCCCCGCGGGTGAGGTCGCTGACCCGGCCGCCGGGGGGCTCGTCGCCGGCGTCGTCGGCCTCGGTGCCGGTCTCGTCGCGGGCGTCGTCGAGGGCCATGATCATGACGAGGTGCGCGCCGTGGGCGCCGAGGAGCACCGACACCCCGGCCCGCGCGGCCGCACGTCGGACGCCGTGCAGCGGGTCCGGGCCCTCGGGGCGGGTGCTGTCGTGCTGGGTGGGCGGGTCCCCGACGAGGACGACCGCGCGCGCCGTCGGGTCCCAGCCCAGCGCGGAGGCGCGGGAGAGCAGCGCGCCCTCGGAGTCGCGGTCGGCGCGCACGACGGCGTCGACGACGAGGGCCTCGAGGCGGGCGTCCCACGCGCCGCGCGACTCGGCGGCCGAGGCGTAGACCGTCGCCGCCGCGAAGGCGACCTCGCGGCCGAAGCGCAGGACCGCGGTGACGAGCGTGGCGCGCTCGGCCCGGCCGCCGGCCAGCGCCGGGATGCGCTCCTCGAAGACCTCCGTGGCGATGCGGACCAGCTCGACGGTCTGGCGCAGCGTCATGCGCCGGGCGAGGTCGGGCGGGGCGCTGCGGAAGGCCTCGGCCGTGAGCCGGGGCGTCGCGTCGGGGTCGCGCAGCCACGTGACGAAGTTGGCGGCGCCGAGCTGGGTGACCATGAGGACGCCGGCGCGCTGGTCGGCGGTCAGGCGGGAGAACCACGGCAGGCGCGCGGACATCTCGGCGACGCCCGCGCCCGCCACCCCGCCGGTGGCGAGCTCGAGGCGGCGCAGGGTCGCCTCGGAGACCGACCGCTCGCGGGAGCCCGCCATGGCCCACCTCCCTGGAACGAGAACGGGGCCCCGGCCGGCGAACCGGCCGGGGCCCCGCCCCGAGTGACGCGTCCTGCTTACAGCGGCGTGACCTGAACGGCCTGCAGGCCCTTCTGGCCCTGCTCGACGTCGAACGAGACGCGCTGACCCTCGTCCAGCGTCCGGAAGCCGCGGGACTGGATCGCCGAGTAGTGGACGAAGACGTCAGCGCCAC
>NZ_JBVPVA010000677.1:0-4363 GCF_055612215.1 Actinomycetospora sp.
CCGACGCCGAGGTGACGGACAGGTGCAGCGATCCGAGCTGGGAGAGCGGCGGGTAGAGGTAGCCGAGGTAGGCGGCGAACCCGAAGAGGCCCCCGACGGTCAGCTCGCCCGCGGCGATGAACGCCGCCCCGGCGATCAGGACCGCGAGCAGGGCACCGCTCTGGATGAGCGTGGTGATCGGCGCGTAGATCATCTGCAGGCGGCTCTCGCGAGCGCGGGCCCGCCACCACACCTCGCCGTGGTGGTCGAGCCGGTCGCTCTCGATCTTCTCGGTGCCGTAGGCCTGCACGAGGGGCAGGTTGGACAGCGCCTGCTCGACGGCGGAGCCGACCTCGCCGGCGGCGCGCCGCTCGGTCCGGGCCGCGGTCTTGGTGAACCGGCCGGTGATGCGGCTGGTCAGCCACATCAGCGGGACCAGGGCGACGACGATGACCGCCAGCTGCCACTGCACGAGGACGGCGGCGGCGGCGTAGGCGATGGCGGTGCCCACCGCGATGATCGTGGTGACGATCCCCGTCGAGGCGAGGCCCTCGACGCCGTCGACGTCGCTGGTCAGCCGGGACATGAGGTCGCCGGTGGCGTGCTCGCCGAGGAAGCGCGGGCCGAGACGTTGCAGGTGCGCGAAGACCTCGTGGCGCAGGCGGAAGACGAAGCGCTCCGCGGCGCCGACGAGCAGGAACCCGCCGAGCACCGAGAGCAGGCCCCCGACGGCGGTCAGCACCAGCCACTCGATCGCCGAGGGCCAGACCGCGGACATCGAGTGGGCCACGGTCGCGCCGTCGACGATCCGGGCGAACATCGTGACCACGTAGGTGTCGCAGGCCGTCGAGGCGGCCATCGCGAGGAAGGCGAAGACGAGCTTGGAGCGGTCGGACTTCGTGTACGGCCAGAACCGGCGGAAGATCGCGCGCAAGGTCATGGCCGGCGCCTCCGGGGCGTCGCCGTAGTCCGGCGCCGCCCCGGAGGAACCGTCACGTCCGCTCGGGGCGGACGTGGACGCGCTGCTGCCCGCGGGGTCCCGGGAGGGAGCTGCGGCGCCCCCGACGCCACCGCTCTCCGTCGCGGGGGCCTCGTCATGGCCCACCGGCGACGTCCCGTCCACCAGCGTCGAGTGCGCGCCCACCGTCTCCCCTCGAACGACCCGGGCCGAGAGCCCGGGGTGCCCGGCCCGGCGACCGCCCTCCCGTGTGGGACGGTCGGCCGCCGGGCCGGGCAGCACAGCCCTGATGCGGTCCGGTCAGCGCCGGGCCGCGTGGTTGGTCCCGGAGGCGGACAGCCCGCCCGCCTCGGGACCGGTCACGACGAGATCAGTCGCAGTGGTGCTTCTTGGTGTGGCAGGGCTTGGGCTCGCAGCACTCCTGCTGCGGCGGCTTGCACTCGTGGCAGTGGCAGCTGCGGTGGTGGTGGTGGCGGTGCCGCGGCGGCGTGCAGTGCTCGAGAAGGCTGAAGTGGCCCATCGATGGTTCCTCTCGGGGAAGGAAACAACCCCTCGTCGGGTGACGAAGGCGAGGTCACGATGTGGTCACAACTTAAGAGCCACCTGTGAGCCAGCTGTCAGCCGGCCCAGCGAAAAGCACATGTCTGTGTGTCTACCAAAGACGAGGTCAAGCAGCGAGCTCCGAACCCAAGAAATAGTCAAGGGTTCCTATTCTCAGGTTCGGCTCAGCTGGGCGAGTGAACACCCGTTGTGACCGCTCATCCGGGGACTGATCGCCCGGACGAGGGAGGGGTAGTGACTCGCCGTGGCCTCCCCTAGCTCTCGGGCGCTCCACAGACGCCCGCCGGAACCGGCTGGGCCGCACGGCGGCGGCTCCGGGCCAGCGTCAGGACGACCGATCCGGCCCCCAGGAGGACGACGACGGCGCCGTAGACCTCGGCCGCCGTCGCGAGCCCAACGAGGCCGCTGCCGATCCCTGCGGCGACCGCGGGCAGCGAGAACGCCGTGTACGAGATGACGTAGGCGACCGCGAAGAGCTCGCCGCGCTCGCCGGGGCCGGCGATCTCGGCGAAGACGCCGAAGCAGGCGAGCGCCGCGGCGCCGAAGCCGACACCGGCCACCACGGTCCCGAGGGCGGTCAGCGCCAGCGAGGCGAGCGCGAAGCCCACGAGGGTCACGGCGGTCCCGGTGGCGAGCAGGCCGGCCGCAGGGGCGATCAGGGAGCGGACCGGGCGGTCGCGCAGCAGGAACGACGCGAGCGCCCCGGTGCCGCACAGCAGGGTCACCACGAGGCCGCCGATCAGCCGGGACGACTCCCCGAGCAGCGTGGCCGCGATCGACGGCCCGAGCGAGAGGTAGAGCCCGCCCAGCGCCCAGCTGGTGACGAGCACCGGGGTCACCGCGAGCACCTCGCCGCGCAGCCGCGGCGCCACGCCCACGCGCGGCACGAGGGAGGCCCACCCGCCCGGCCGTCGCGCGGCCGTCTCGGGCAGTACCGCGACGACGACCGCCGAGACGGCGAGCAGTCCGAGCAGCACGATCCACACCAGGCGGGTGGGGGCCGGGGCGAACTGGGTCAGGGCACCGGCGCCCACCGCGCCGGCGGCCAGTCCTGCGAGCGTCCCGACGCCGGTGACCATCCCGGCCCGGTGCAGCGCCTCGGGCGGGGCGAGGTCGACCATCGTGGCTCCCAGGGTCGTGATCGCGGCCCCGGTGGCGATGCCCTGCAGCACCCGCGCGACGAGCAGGGCGCCCACCCCGCCGGCCCCGAGGAACACCGCGAACGAGACGGCCTCGAGCAGCAGGGCCCCGACCAGGACCGGCTTGCGCCCGATGTGGTCCGACAGCGCCCCGATGACGAGCAGCGAGGCCAGCAGGCCGGCGACGTAGACCGCGAAGACGACGGTCAGCGTCGCGGCCGAGAACCCGAAGATCTGCTGGTAGAGCGGGTAGAGCGGGCTCGGCGCGCTGGAGGCGGCCGGGAAGAGGACGACGATGCCGCCCACGGCCGCGAACAGCCGGGCACGCGTTCTCGGGTGCATGGGGCTCCCTCGTGGGTGCGATCGCAACGATCGCTGCATTAGTACGTCGGCGACGCTAGCATGACTAAGGCAGCGATCGCTGCGTTCATTCCGACGACGTGGAAGGATCAGGCAGGTGGGAGCAGCGGTGAACGGGATCGAGGGCGCCGGGACGCGTCCGGGCGGTCGGTCGGCGCGGGTGCGCGCCGCCGTGCACCGCGCGGTGCAGGACCTGGTGGCGGAGGGCGTGCGCACCGAGGACCTGACCATCCCCGTGATCGCCGCCCGGGCGGGCGTGCACGCGACCACGGTGTACCGGCGCTGGGGCTCGCTCGCGGATCTGCTCGCCGCGGTTGCCGAGCACCGGTTCACGGGCGACGTCGTCGTGCCCGACACCGGGACCCTGGCCGGCGACCTGGAGCGCTGGGCGACCGACGTGGCGCGCGACCTCGAGGACCCGGACACGCTCGCCCTCATGCGCGCGTCGATCGGGGCGGGCGAAGCGGCGTCGTGCGCCTGCACCGGGGATCGTCGGGCGCAGATCGCCGCAATGCTCGACCACGAGCGGCGGCGCGGCGGTGACGTGCCGGACGAGAGCAGCGTCGTCGACGGGGTGCTGGCGCCGCTGTACTACCGCGCCCTGTTCGAGCCGTTCGCCCGCGACGACGACGGGCCCGCCCCCGGGGATCGGGTGCGGGCCCTCGTCGGGAACGTGCTCTCCTACTCGCTGTCGGTCAGCCCGTAGCGCGCCAGGATCTTCGCGCGCTTGCGGGGCGCGATGTTGGCCTGCGTGAGGTCGCCGTCGTAGTGCGCGACGACCTTCGGGTCCATGAGCCGGCGCCACAGCGGCGGGAAGACCGCGACGACGATCATCGTCCCGTAGCCCGACGGGAGCTGCGGGGACTCCTCGAAGTGGCGGAGCGTCTGGTAGCGCCGGACTGGGTTCGCGTGGTGGTCGGAGTGGCGCTGCAGTTGGTAGAGCAGCAGGTTCGACACGGTGTGGTCGGCGTTCCAGCTGTGGCGCGGGTCCACGCGCTCGTAGCGCCCGTCGTCTCGGCGCGCCCGCTTGAGCCCGTAGTGCTCCAGGTAGTTCACGATCTCCAGCAGCGTGAACCCGACGACCGCCTGCACGAGCAGCCACGGCAGCACGCCGACGCCGAACCCGAGGCACAGCGCGGTGAACAGCACGATCGTCATCGCCCACGAGACGAGGATGTCGTTGCGCAGGCTCCACGGGTTCTGCTCGTGGCGGGAGAACTTGCGCACCTCGAGGTGCCAGGAGCTGCGCAGGCTGCCCCAGACGGTGCGGGGCAGGAACGAGGTCCAGAAGTTCTCGCCGAAGCGGGAGCTCGCCGGGTCCTCCGGGGTGGCGACGCGGACGTGGTGGCCGCGGTTGTGCTCCACG
>NZ_JBVPVA010000704.1:0-1645 GCF_055612215.1 Actinomycetospora sp.
GTGCCCGCCCGTGGCAGGGTTGGTTCCCGTGTCGGCTTCCGGGGTCCTGCTCGTGGCGCGTCGCCACGTCGACCTCGGCCGCGTGCGCAGCGCCGCCTGTCCGAGCGCCTGACCTCCCGCGCCAGCATCCCCGCGCTCCCGCGGCGGTGCCGCCTGCTCGCCCCTCCCGGAGGCCCGAGGTGCCGGACGACCTGCGCGCCCTGCTCGCGCGCGAGCGCACCCTGCTCGCGCGGGCCCGGGTGTCCCTGGCGTGCTCCCTGCTGGCCATCGCGCTCGCCGTCCTCACTCCGCCGTGGGTCCCGACGGTGCTCGTGGTCACAGCGGGCGTCGTCTGCACGGCCGGCGCGCTCGTCGCGGCGATCACCCTGGTGCACCACCGGTGAGCGCCGGCGCCACCGACGCGCCCATGCTGTCCGTCTCGTCCTCGCCCCGCCCGACCAGGAGGAAACCATGTCCGACAACGCGTACAGCAGGACCGAGATCGTCGGGAGCTCCGAGACCGGCATCGACGACGCGATCCGCGGCGCGATCACGCGCGCCTCGCAGACGCTCGACGAGATCGGGTGGTTCGAGGTCTCCGAGATCCGCGGCGAGGTCCACGACGGCGAGGTCGGGCACCTCCAGGTGACCCTCGGCGTCGGCTTCACGCTGCGCGACACGAAGCCGTGACCGCCTGACCCGTCAGCGGGTCCGCCGCAGGCGGGCGAGGACGCGCCGGCCCGTCTCCCGGTGCGCCTCGGCCGCCGTCGGGTCGAGCACCAGACGTCCGGGGCACTGCCGGGCCGCCTCGTGCAGCGCGACGGCGGCCGGGTCGACGACGGGCACCACGGCCGCGAGCAGGCAGCCCAGCGCCGCGGGGTGGCGATGTCCGGGCGGATCGCCGGGCCCCAGCGTCGCCATCGCCGCGCCGAGCGTGCCCTCCCGCGTGCGGCGGGGATGGGTCAGCTGGGCCGCCGCCTGGCCCAGGATCGCGAGGTCGGTCGTGTCGACCCACAGCGCCCGGAACGCCACGACGTCGTCGCCGGCCGGGGTCGTCCACGGCCCCGGGTCGGGGAGCAGCGCGGGACGCAGCGCGACCGCGAGCCGCTGGAGGGCACGGAACGCGATCCGGCGGGCGAGGGGGACGGGGAGCCCGGGTCCCACGACGGCCCCGACGGGCAGCGTGACCGGGTCCACCGCGGCCGCGAGCCGGACGGCGCGATCGGCGTGGGCGTCCTCGGCCCGCCCGCAGGCCACGAGCACCCGTTCCGACGCGCCGAGCAGCGCCGCGACCTCGGGCACCGCCGGCACGAGGTACGCCGCGGTGGTGGGCCCGCCGGACGGTGCGGGAGAGGCCGCGGGCCGCCGACGCCCCGGCCGGCTCATCGCAGCAGGTCGCGCGCGGTGAGCAGGGCGAGGTAGGCGTCCTCGAGGTCGCCGGCGGCGAGGTACGCGCTGGCAACGCGCAGCGCGGGCACCGCGGCCACCGGGCCCTCCGGACCGACGAGTTCGAGGTGGCGGTCGACCGCGTCGCGGCACATCCGGTCGATGCGCCGGCGGACCGCGAACGGGACCGGGCCGTCGACGTCGTCGAGTGCCGCCACGGCCGCGGCGACGGCGCGGGCCAGGGGAGACGCCGAGGACCGGGTCCGGGGCGTGGCGGCAC
>NZ_JBVPVA010000830.1:0-9267 GCF_055612215.1 Actinomycetospora sp.
GCGACCCCGCGCTCGAGGCCCTCGCGCCACTCCCAGTAGCCCAGGACGTCGAGGTCGGCGTCCGGCAGCGCGGCGCACCGTCGGTCGACCACCGCCCGGATCTCCTCCGCCTCCGCCGCGCCGGTGAGGCGCAGCCCGGAGCGCACGCACTGCGTGACGGCGGCGTCGCACCCGGCCCGGCTGAAGATGAAGGTGATCGCCGGAAGCAGCCCGGCCGCGTCGAGCCGCTCGATGACGTCCACGCGCGACGGCGGCCGGTAGGACGACCCGGTGCGCCCGTTCCGCCCCGGCCCGCCGGTGCCGCGCCCGCGGTCGTCGCGCCGCCGTCCGTCACGGCCCCCGCGCGGGGGTGGCCCCGACCGGGTCCGGCGCCCACCACCGTCGCGGTCGACCTCGGCGACGGCCTTCGCGAGGGTCGGGTCGACCTTCACCTCGTGGCCCTGGGCCCCGCGCCGCTCCTCCGCGAACAGGTCGAACATCCGCGAGCCGACCACCATGTGCTGCCACAGCGGCACCGGCCGGGTCTCGTCGACGACGACGGTGGTGTCGCCCCGGACCTCGACGAGCCAGTCCCCGAACTCCTCGGCGTTGCTCACCGTCGCCGAGAGCGAGGCGAGCTGCACGTGGTCGGGCAGGTGGAGGATGACCTCCTCCCACACCGCCCCGCGGAAGCGGTCGGCGAGGTAGTGCACCTCGTCCATCACCACGTAGGCCAGGCCGTCCAGCGCGGGCGCCTCCGCGTAGAGCATGTTGCGCAGCACCTCGGTCGTCATGACGACGACGGGGGCGGACCCGTTGACGGCCGTGTCCCCGGTCAGCAGGCCCACCGCGTCGGCGCCGTGACGGGCGACGAGGTCGGCGTACTTCTGGTTGGACAGCGCCTTGATCGGCGTGGTGTAGAAGCACTTCTGGCCCCGCGCGAGGGCCAGGTGCACCGCGAACTCACCGACGACGGTCTTGCCGGCACCGGTCGGCGCGCACACCAGCACGCCGTGCCCCTCCTCCAGCGCGAGGCACGAGCGACGCTGGAAGTCGTCGAGCTCGAAGCTCAGGGACGTGACGAAGTTGCCGAGTTCCGGGTGCGTGGCGCGGGTGCGCGCCTGCGCGTAGGCCTCGGCGGGAGAGCGCATGGCCACCTCCCCACCGTGTCACACCAGGGCGACCCCGCGCCCGCGCAGGAGTCGGACGGTCGTCACTCCGGCAGGCGGGACCCGTCCGGTGCGGTGCCGCGCACGGTCGCGGGGGCGTCGGGCGACGCGCCGGACGTGGGCGTGGCGGGCGGTGTCGACGGCTCGACGGCGGGCGCGCTGCGTTCGTCGTCCTCCTTCAGGCCCCGGGTCTCGGCCTTGAAGATGCGCATCGACTGCCCGAGGCCCCGGGCCATGTCGGGCAGCTTCTTTGCGCCGAACAGCAGGACGACGCCCACGATCGCGACGATGACCCATTCGCTCACCGGACCACTCCTCCCGACGCCGACCCCGGCACCGTCACACCCGACTCTACCGGGCCGATCTCGGCCGAACCGGACGATCGGGACGAGCTGCCCAGCAGGCTCGCCCGGACCCGCAGGGCCGCGACCCGGGCGCGCAGCATCCCGGCGCGGTCGGAGAGCAGCGCGGTGAAGGCGGCGAGCACGGTCGTCGTCCGCCCGACGGCCCGCAGCGCGGTGAGGACGAGGAGCGCGAGCACCACGAGGGCCACCAGGACGGCGACGATGCTCCAGACGAGCGGTCCGAACGACACCCGCGGAGCGTATCGGCCCGCACTACCGTGCGACCGGGTCGGCGGGTCCGGCCACGGGAGGAGACCGACATGGCGGCGTACCTGATCTCGCAGGTCGAGGTCCTCGACCCCGACGCGTGGGAGAACTACCGCACCCGCGCCGCAGCGGCCATCGCGCGGTACGGCGGTCGGTACCTCGTCCGTGGCGCGCTCGCCCAGGTCGTCGAGGCCGACTGGCCCGCGGACGAGCCCCCGCCGCAATCGGTGGTCGTCGCCGAGTTCCCGAGCATGCCGGCGTTGCAGACCTGGTACGCGTCGCCGGAGTACGCCGAGGCGTTCGCCTTCCGCTCCGCGGCGCTCATCCGTCGGCTGATCTTCGTCGACGGGGTCGTCGGCTAGAGGTGGTGCGCGCCCCGCGGTGGGTGGCGGGGTCAGACGGACAGGCCGTAGGCACCCAGGGCCTCGGTCGCACGGCCTGCCCGGGCCGCGGCGAGCTCCGCCGGCCAGAGCACCTCGACGTGCTCGCCGAGACCGAGCAGCAGCCGGACCATCCAGGCCTGGTCGCCGTAGCGCATCTGCACCCGCGCCCCGCCGTCGTCGTCGGCGACGAGCTCCTCCATCGGGTAGTACTCCGCCACCCACCGCGCGGCGGGGGCGAGGCGCAGCGCCGCGAGCTGCTGGCCCGCGTCGGGGGCGAGCAGGCCCGCGGCGTCGGCCGGGACGTCGCGCGGGGTGGCGGAGGGCGGCGGGCTCGAGGGCTCGTCGAGGACCTCGGCGTCGTCGACGCGGTCGAGGCGGAACATCCGCACGCCCTCGGCGCGCCGGCACCAGGCCTCGAGGTAGGTGCTGCCGTCGACGAGCAGCAGTCGCATCGGGTCGACGTCGCGGCGTCCGACGGCGTCCCGCGAGGCCGAGTAGTAGGTCAGGCGCAGCACCCGGTGGCGGGCGACCCCGTCCCGCACCACGGCTTCCGCCCCGGCGTTGCGCGGGGAACGCCCGAGCCCGACGGCGACCGCGTCCTCCGCCGGGCCGTCCGCGGCCCGCCCGGAGGCCTGCTCGATCTTCGCGAGGGCGCGCTGGACGGCGTCGGTGTCGGCGACGCCGGGCGCGTCGGCCAGGGCGCGCAGCGCGACGGCGAGCGTGGCCGCCTCCGGGCCGGACAGGCGCAGCGGGCGCGAGAGCCCGGCGTCGTACACGACGGTGACGGTGTCGCCCTCGAAGGACAGGTCGACCAGGTCGCCCGGGCCGTACCCGGGCAGCCCGCACATCCAGAGCAGTTCGAGGTCGCGGCGCAGCTGGGCCTCGGTGATGCCGAACTCGGCGGCCGCCTCGGCCACCGGCACCCCGGGCCGCGCGAGCAGCCACGGCACCAGGGTGAGCAGGCGCGGCAGCCGGTCGGCGACGCCCTCGGCGGTCACCGGGCCAGCCCCGCGGCCGGCGTGGCGGCGTCGGCGTCCCGCGCCGCGCGCAGGATGGCGATCACGGCGGTGCGCAGCTCCGGCGGCTCGAGCACCACCGCGTCGGGACCGTGCCCGGCGATCCAGCGCGCGAGCGCGTCCACGCGCGAGAGTTCGAGCTCGACGACGTCGGGGTCGCCCTGCGGGTCGGGCCGGCCCGCGCGGCGCAACCCGGCGGCCCGGCCGGGCACCAGCCGGACCCGGGCGGTGCCGGTGGGCGGCGGCGGCCCGGCCGAGCGGGCCACCAGCTCGACGAGGTCCACCCCCTCGGGGCGGGTGACCGCGCCCCGCGCGCCGGTGGCGACGACCTCGCCCTCGATCCGCGAGAGGCGGAAGCAGCGGACGTCGTCGCGGTCCCGGTCGTGGCCCACGAGGTACCAACGCCCGCGGTAGGACACGACCCCCCACGGCTCGACGGTGCGGCGGCGGGCCTCGGCGCCCGGGTGCCCGCGGTGGGCGAACGTGACCACGCGCCCGGCCCGGGCGGCCGCGAGCAGCGGCGCGAACGCGGGCTCGGTGGTGCGCACCCGCGGCTGGACCTCGGACGCCGCCGCCGGGTCGACCTCCACGCCGGCGGCGCGCAGCTTCGTCATCGCGGTGCGGGCCGCGCCGGCCAGCTGCGGGGAGTCCCAGAGGCGGGCGGCGAGCGCGACGGCCGTGGCCTCGTCGGGCGCGAGGTCGATCGCGGCCAGCTCGTAGTCCCCGCGGGCGATCCGGTAGCCGTCGACGACGTCGAACACCGACTGCTTGCCGGTCTCGAGCGGGACGCCGAGCTCGCGCAGCTCGGACTTGTCGCGCTCGAACATCCGGTAGAACGCCTCGTCGGTGCGGGCCTCCTCGTAGCCGGCGACGGTGGTGCGGATGCGCTCGGCGGAGAGGAACTGCCGCGTCGACAGCAGCGCCAGCACGAGGTTCACCAGGCGCTCGGCTCGCGCGGTCGGGGGCGGCACGGGCCCGACAATACGACGGTCGATCGATCGCGTGTTCGACATCCCGCGTTCCGGCGCGTCCGGGTGCCCGGGACGCGCCGCGCCTCACGCCGAGTCGGCCCCGCCCCGCGACGCCGAACGGATCTCGAGACGGCCCGCGGCGTTGCGGTCCACCTCGAAGCTGTAGGTCTCGTGGGTGGTGCGCCCACCCGAGGTCACGAACTCCAGCTCGGCCCGCGCCGAGGTGCCGTCGACCTGCACGTCGTCGGCGCTCACCGAGGTGATGCCGCCCCAGAAGTGCTGGTAGCCGCCGTACCCGCCGGAGGCGTCCTGGGCACCGTCGGAGAGCAGCGTCCACGCACCCGGGATGTTGCCGGGCAGGCTGCCGTAGTAGGCCGCCACGGTGCGGCGCACGTCGTCCTCGGTGACCGGGTCGCCCGGCTTGCCTCCGAGGTCGTCGGGGGCCGGGGGCGCCGTGGTGGTGTCGCTGCCCGGCGAGAGCGGGGCGCCCGCCGTCGGCGGCACGGTGCCGGTGGACCCGGGCGCGTCGGTCGGTGGGACCGCGGTCGTCGTCGGCGCCGCGTCGGGCGGGGGCGCGGCGGCGTTGAGGACCGAGTGCGGCGCCCGCGGGCCGTCGACGGCGGCCACGGCCGCGCCAACCCCCGCCGCGAGGACGATCGCGGACGCGGCGGCCACCGCGAGCACCCGGCGCCGGTGCCGTGACGGCCCGCGGGCGGGCGTGACCGACGCCGCCGGGGCGGCGCGCAGCCCGCCGGGGACGAGGTCGTCGCCGGCGCCGTCGTCCGTCACGGCGTCGGTGTCGGCGTCGCTCCGGCCCGTGGGGACCGGCGTGACCACCCCGACCCACGGGGCCGTCGGCGGACCGCCGGCGGCGACGGGGGTGCTTGTCGCCGCGGTCGGCCCGGCGGCGTCGCCCGGGGCGGTCGCGGCCGGGACGACGGGCTCGGTGGTGCGGTCGGGCGTCGCCGGGGCGGTGAGCGCCGCCGTCGTCGTCGTGCCCCGCGCGGCGCGGGCCTCGAGGGCGGTGCGGAGCAGGACGGTGTCCGGGCGGTGCGCCGGGTCGAGGCGCAGCATCGCCGAGAGCGGGCGGCCCAGCACCCCCGCGCGGGTCGCCGGGCGCAGCCGCCCCTCGGCCATGGCGTGCAGCACGGCCAGGGTGTTGTCCAACCGGCCGCAGACCAGCTCGTTCTCCACGGCCGCGTAGAGCGTGGCGCCCAGGGAGAAGACGTCGGACGCGGGCGTGGGGTCCCCGCCGCGGGCGACCTCGGGAGCGAAGTAGCCGGGGGTGCCGGCCACCAGGCCGCCGCCGGTCGCCGAGCTGTCCCACGAGGCCCGCGAGACCCCGAAGTCGGTGAGCTTGGCGACGCCGTCGTCGGTGAGCAGGACGTTCCCGGGCTTGACGTCGCCGTGGACGATGCCGGCCTCGTGGACCGCGGAGAGCGCGTCCGCGATCTGCGCGCCGATCCGGGCCACCTCGGTGGGCGCGAGCGGGCCGCGCTCCGCGAGCACCGCGGCCAGCGACCGGGACGGCAGGTACTCCATGACCAGCCACGGCATCTCGGGCTGGGCGGGCGGCGCGTGGGTGACGACGTCGAACACCGCGATGGCGCGCGGGTGGACCACGCGGGCCGCGATCCGGCCCTCGCGCATCGCCCGGGCCCGGGCCACGCGCAGGGCGGTCTCGTCCGTCCCGTCCTCGGCGCGGGGCGGGATCAGCTGCTTGACCGCGACGGTCCGGGCCAGCCGCCGGTCCCACGCCGTCCAGACCACGCCCATGGCGCCCGCCCCGATGCACTCCTGCACGCGGTAGCGGCCCCCGAGCAGGGTGCCCTCGACGCGCGGGTCGGGGACCGCCGTGCCCGAGTCGTACTCGGCCCCGGGGTGCACGGTGCCCGGTGGCCCGCTCGGCGGGCTCACCCGGGACGTGCGGTCCTGGTGGTCCATGGTCGTCGTGCCGCCCTCGATGTGTCGATCGTGCATGGCTGGCGTCGCGGAGTCGCGACGCCGGGTCCCCGACGGACCGGCCGATCACACCGATGGCGTGACGATCGCTACAGCGTCGCGATCAGCCGGTCCACCCGTTCGTCCACCGCGCGGAAGGGGTCCTTGCACAAGACGGTTCGCTGGGCCTGGTCGTTCAGTTTGAGGTGGACCCAATCCACGGTGAAATCGCGACCGGCGTTCTGGGCGGCGGCGATGAAGTCCCCCCGCAACTTCGCGCGGGTGGTCTGCGGCGGGGTGTCCTTGGCCGCCTCGATCTCGCCGTCGTCGGTCACGCGGTCGACGAGGTCCTTGCGCTGCAGCAGGTCGAACACCCCGCGGCCCCGGCGGATGTCGTGGTAGGCCAGGTCGAGCTGGGCGATGCGCGGGCTGGACAGGCCCAGGTCGCCCCGGGAGCGGTAGCGCTCGACCAGCCGGTGCTTGATCGCCCAGTCGATCTCGCGGTCGATCAGCGAGAGCTCCTGGCGCTCGACGGCGTCGAGTGTGCGGCCCCAGAGCTCGAGCACCCGGTCGGTCACCGGGTCGCTCCCCCGGCGCGCCACGTGCTCGACGGCGCGGGCGTGGTACTCGCGCTGGATGTCCAGCGCGCCCGCCTCGCGGCCGCCGGCCAGGCGGACCGGGCGGCGGCCGGTCAGGTCGTGGCTGATCTCGCGGATCGCGCGGATGGGGTTGTCCAGGGTGAAGTCCCGGAACTGGATGCCCTGCTCGATCATCTCGAGGACGAGGTGCGTGGTGCCGACCTTCAGCAGCGTCGTGACCTCGGACATGTTCGAGTCCCCGACGATCACGTGCAGGCGGCGGTAGCGCTCGGCGTCGGCGTGCGGCTCGTCGCGGGTGTTGATGATCGGCCGGCTGCGCGTCGTGGCGCTCGACACGCCCTCCCAGATGTGCTCGGCACGCTGGGAGAGGCAGTACACGGCCCCGCGCGGGGTCTGCAGCACCTTCCCGGCGCCGGCGATGAGCTGGCGGGTGACGAGGAAGGGCAGCAGCACGTCCGCGATGCGGGAGAACTCGCCCGAGCGGCCGACCAGGTAGTTCTCGTGGCAGCCGTAGGAGTTGCCGGCCGAGTCGGTGTTGTTCTTGAACAGGAAGATGTCGCCGCCGATGCCCTCGTCGGCCAGCCGGCGCTCGGCGTCGAGCAGCAGGTCCTCGAGGATCCGCTCGCCCGCCTTGTCGTGCGCCACGAGCTGCTCGAGCGAGTCGCACTCCGCGGTGGCGTACTCGGGGTGCGACCCGACGTCGAGGTAGAGCCGCGAGCCGTTGCGCAGGAAGACGTTCGAGGACCGCCCCCAGGAGACCACCCGCCGGAACAGGTAGCGGGCCACCTCGTCCGGCGAGAGGCGACGCTGACCGTGGAAGGTGCACGTCACCCCGAACTCGGTCTCGATGCCGTAGATCCGCCGCTGCATGGCCTCCAGCCTAGGCGACGCGCAGGCATCTGCAGCCCCTTCGAGCGGCCCGACGACGCGGCGTCGGCGCACCCCCGTCGGGGTCTAGGGTGCCGTCACATGCTCCGAGGGCGGCGCGCGCGCCGCGCGCAGGCGATCGCACAGGCGACGGTCGCGGTGGCCGTCGAGGCCGTCGTACCCCGGACGGTCGCCGCCGGGGCCCGCGCCGGGCTGCGTCGCAGCCGCCGGACGCTGCGCCCGGTCGGCCGGCTGGACCGTCGGATCACCACGGCGGTCGGGCGCCTGCCCTCCACCCCGGCCGACGACGCGCTGCTCGCCCTGACGCGGTCGGCCAACCACAGCTGGTTGTGGCTGGCGACGGCGTCGGTGCTGGCCGCGGGGACCCGGCGCACCCGCCGCGGGGCCACGCGGGGCGTCATGGCGATCGGTCTCGCGAGCCTCGCCGCGAACATCGTCCTCAAGCCGGTGTTCCCCCGGCGTCGCCCGGCCGCGGATCTGCTGCCGGTGGCGCGGTCCCTGCCCGACCGCCCCACCTCGTCGTCGTTCCCGTCCGGGCACTCCGCCTCGGCGATGGCCTTCGCCGTGGGGGTGGCGCTGGAGAGCCCCCGCACCGGGCTGGTGCTCGCACCGCTGGCGGCCACCGTCGCGTACTCGCGGATCCACGTCGGCGTGCACTGGACCAGCGACGTCGCCGTCGGGTCCGCCCTCGGCGCCGGGATCGCGCTCCTCACCCAGCGCTGGCTGCCGCGGCGCCCCATCGACGAGGCCATCGCCCGGCCCTACGCGAACGCGCCGGAGCTCGTCGACGGCGAGGGGCTCTCCATGGTCGTCAACTCCGGCTCCGGGCGGCCCGGCACCGACCCCGTCTCGGAGATCGCGGAGCGGCTGCCGAAGGCGCACCTGGTGCGCCTCGACCCGGGCGACGACCTCGTCGCGCTGCTCAAGGAGGCCGCCGGGCACCCGGGGACCCGGGCCCTCGGGATCGCGGGCGGCGACGGCTCGGTGGCCGCCGCGGCACGGATCGCCGAGGACCTCGACCTGCCGCTCGCGGTGATGCCGGCCGGCACGCTCAACCACTTCGGCCGCGACGTCGGCGTGTACGACCTGCAGGAGGTCGTCGACGCGACCGGCGCGGGCGAGGCGGTGGCGGTCGACATCGCCGAGCTGCACGCCTACTCGTCCTCGACGGGGCCCGACGGCGGCGAGCGCGTCGTGTTCGTCAACACCGCCTCGTTCGGCGGCTACCCCGAGATGGTCCGGATGCGCGAGAAGTGGCAGGACCGCTGGGGGAAGTGGCCGGCCGCGTCGGCGGCGCTGATCCTCACCCTGTGGCACGCCCGGCCGCTGCGGTGCCGCATCGACGGGGTGGAGACCCCGGTGTGGATGCTCTTCGTCGGCAACGGGCCCTACGCCCCGTCGATGCGGCAGCGCAGCGGCTGGGCCCGCCACAGCGTCGCGATCAGCGCCGCCGACGCCGCCGGGAACTTGCCCCAGCGGTCCTGCCACTTCTCCCGCAGCCGGACCATCTCGGGGTAGCCGCCGAACGAGGCGGTGTTGACGAACACGACGCGCTCGCCGCCGTCGGGGCCGGTCGAGGCCGAGTAGGCGTGCAGCTCGGCGATGTCGACCGAGACCGCCTCGCCGGCGCCGGTCGCGTCGACGACCTCCTGCAGGTCGTACACCCCGACGTCGCGCCCGAAGTGGTTGAGGGTGCCGGCCGGCATGACC
>NZ_JBVPVA010000852.1:0-2192 GCF_055612215.1 Actinomycetospora sp.
TGCTCGGGCAGACCCACGGTGGTCAGGAACAGGGCCATCGCGTCACCGGGGCGGCCGTCGTCGAGCCGGGCGGTCAGCTCGGTGACGTACAGCTGGTGGCGGCGCGGGGCGTCCGGATCGACCATGATCGGCGGCTCCCACAGCGCGAGCTCGACGATCGGCAGCCCGGCGACGGCGGCGCGCAGCGCGAGGACGGCACCGGAGGAGTTCCCGAAGACACGGGCCGGTCCCGCGACGTCGAGCACGGCGGCCAGGTCCTCGATCTCCCGTTCGACGGCATACGGGGCGGTGTCGCCGCTGTCCCCGCGCCCACGGCGGTCGTAGTTGAGCACCGTGAAGTCCTCGGCGAGGAGCTCGGCCAGCGCACCGTGGACCGCGCGGCCGGTGGAGGCGCCGCTGACGAGGACCAGCGGGTCACCCCGGCCGAGGCGGTCGACTGCGATGCGCGTGCCGTCGGCGGAGCGCACGACGTCCATGGGAACCACTCCTTCCTCTGCGGGCCGGGATCGGCCACGCATCCTCGACGAGCGGACCCCCGAGAATTGGACAGCCGACGACGACGGGTCCCGGTGTCCGCCGGAGGGCCCGCCGTTCGTCGTCACGGTGACGACCCACGGCGGAAGGGCCCGAGGATGCGCTACCTGCTGATGATCAGCGCCGAGGAGACCGAGGACGACGCCACCGGCGCCACCCCTGACGCGACGGGTGACCCGGAACGCCGGCGTGCCGCGGGGATGGCGGCGTTCACCGCCTGGCTGGACGACCTCACGGTCCGCGGAGTGCTGCGGGCCCACGAGGGGCTGTGGCCCAGCCGCACCGCGACCACGGTGCGCGTCCGCGAGGCCCAGGTGCTGCTCACCGACGGGCCCTACATCGAGGCCAAGGAACAGATCGGGGGCTTCGCGCTGATCGAGGTCGAGGACCTCGACGAGGCCATCGAGGTGGCCGCCGGTCACCCCGCCTGCGCCTGGGGCCAGGTCGAGGTCCGACCGCTCCGCGAGCTGTGAACGAGCTCGCCGACGTCGTGACCGAGGTGTTCCACCGGGAGTGGGCCCGCCTCGTCGCCACCCTGATCGGCTCCAGCGGCGACTGGGACCTGGCCCAGGAGTGCGCCCAGGAGGCGTTCACCCAGGCCTGGCGCACCTGGCCCCGCGACGGCGTCCCCGACCGACCCGGGGCCTGGCTGCTGACGACCGCCCGCCGCCGGCTGCTCGACCGGCTACGCCGCGACCGGGTCGGGGAGACCAAGCTGGCCGAGGTCGCCGCTGCCGGGGACACCGCCTCGGACCCCGCCTCCGATGACGACGTCCCGGACGACCGGCTCCGGCTGATCTACACCTGTTGCCACCCCGCCCTGGCCTTCGAGGCGCAGATCGCCCTCGCCCTGCGCACCCTCACCGGGCTGACCACGGCCGAGATCGCCCAGGCCTTCGGGGTCGCCGAGCAGACCATGGGCAAGCGTCTCGTCCGCGCCCAGTCCAAGATCCGTGATGCGGGGATCCCGTACCGGGTGCCTCCGGCCCATCTCCTGCCCGAACGCACCGCCGCCGTCCTCGGCGTGGTCTATCTGCTGTTCAACGAGGGCTACCTCGCCACGGCGGGCCCCGAGCTGCGCCGCCCCGCGCTGGCCGGGGAGGCACTGCGGCTGGCCGCGCTCGTCGTGGACCTGATGCCCGACGACCCCGAGGCGCGCGGGCTCCACGCCCTGCTGCTGTTCCACCAGGCCCGCGCCGAGGCGCGCACCGATCCCACCGGGGCGCTCGTGCCGCTCGACGAGCAGGACCGGAGCCGCTGGGACGCGGCCGCGATCCGCGAGGGCGTCGGGCTGATCACGGCGTCGCTGTCCGGCACGGCGGTCGGGCCGTACCAGCTGCAGGCCGCGATCGCCGCCGTGCACGACGAGGCGCCGCGGGCCGAGGACACCGACTGGCCGCAGATCGTGGCGCTGTACGAGCTGCTGATGCAGGTGCAGCCGAGCCCGGTGGTGACGCTCAACCACGCGGTGGCGGTGGCCATGGTCCGCGGCCCCCGGGCCTGGCTTGAGCTGCTCACCGGGCTCGGAAACGATCAGCGGATCGCGGCCGGCCACCGGTTCCACGCCGTCCGCGCCCACCTGCTGGAGCTGGCCGGCGACCAGGACGGCGCCCGCCAGAGCTACCTGGATGCCGCCCACCGGGCGGCCAGCCTGCCCC
>NZ_JBVPVA010001029.1:0-2690 GCF_055612215.1 Actinomycetospora sp.
CGGCGGGCCCCGCTCCTCGCACGCCGACGCGGGGCCGGTTCGAGGACCGGCCGGGGCACCTGCTCGCCGAGGTCGACCTCTCCGTCGAGGTCACCGACACCCGGGGACGCCAGACGCACGGCCGGCTGGTCGGGACCGGGCACCGGCTGCGCATGGAGGTCGACGATCCCGCCGTGGTGATCGCCGCGACCGGGCGCGGGGCCACCCGGATGCTCGGGAGCCGACTGGCCGACGCCGGGATCCGCGCCGAGCTCCACGGCCGGCGCGGCCGGGTGGCGAGGGTCGACCCCGGACGGACCAGCCGGCTCGGTGGGCTGCTCGCCGGCAGCCCCCACGTGATCCTCGACGGGTCGGGCTGGCGGCTGGCCGGGCGGGGACTGCTCCCCGGCCGGCGTGCTCTCCTGCTCGGGGCCGCCGGCGTCGGCGTCGCCCTGGCCGTCGCCGGGATCGCCGCCCGCTGACGTCGGGCGACCGCCGGGTCGTCTCCGGCAGCCCCGCCAACCGTGATCGCGAGGGTCCGACCCGTACTGGTGCGGCTCACGACGAACCTCCGAGCAAAATGCTCAACGACCTATGGCTACGCCACCGTGTCCAAGAATCGTCGCTTTATCCGTTACCGTGTAGCCCCTGGAATCGGATGTGGCGGTAGCATCACCGGGTCACATGGGATGCCGGCTCGGCCGGTACTCGTGCTGGCCGAGCCGGCATTCTGCACTCGGCTAGCCCGCGGACCTCCGCGGGTCATTCCCGTAGGAGTTCCGGTAGGCGATCGTGCCGTCCATGTTGTGTATCAGGTGGCTCGGTGCGAGCCGCCATCGCCAGCACACGGCCAGCGGCTACGGCGTGATCTTTGGACGGGAAGGCCTGGATGCTCCGGTGGCTTCCCTCGACGTCGTTGTACCAGTAACCGCCGCGGTAGACGGTGTGGATGTAGCCCTGGGCCACGAGAGCCCTCCTCGCTCGTACGTCGCTACTCGCGACGCACGTCCCGAGATTCACTCGGCCGACTTCCTCGGCTGGGCCTGGTGTCACGCAAGGCCGACGCGGGGGCGTGATCACGATCGGGACCAGATCGACTCCCGCCCGAAGCGCGAACGCCGCCCGCATCGTTTAGGTTGCGGGACCCGGGATGAGGCCGGCTGCAACGGCCTCATCCCGGGGACCTGCTACTTCTCCTTGCGGACGCCCTTGAACGGCTCCTTCGAACCGTCCATGTAGCGGCCGGTCGCGGTGTCTCGCTTCGTCCAGTCGCCGTTCGGCGTCTGCGACTGCGACCGACCCCGGACCTCGCCGCGGCGATAGCCATCGCCGGTGTTCTTGGCCAACTTCCTCACCCCCTCCCCTCTCGGCCGCCCTGCATCGCACAGGACGAACTCCGACAACCGGCGGGGACCGAGCGAGCCCGGCCCCCGCCGAGTCAGACGATGTTGCAACGGCTGCAACATCGCTCGCTTTCAGCTGCAGCCGCTGGTGGAGCCGCAGCCCTCGCAGACGTAGCAGGAGCCGGCCGGACGCATCTTCGTGCCGCAGGTCAGGCACAGCGGCGCGTCGGCCGCCTTGCCCTGCTGCAGTTCGAGCAGCTCGGTGGAGCTGCCCACCGAGATGTCGGCCCGACGCGCCCCGGTCATCTCCGTCCCGCCGTGGGCGGTCCCGGTCTCCGGCGCCGCGTCGAGGGTGGTGCGGAGCTCCTCGACCACCGGCTCGACGGCCGGCGCCGACCCGTAGTCGGCGGCCACCTGCGCGGTGCGCTCGTCCGCGGAGAAGATGCCCAGCTGGGCGCGCTTCTCGTAGGGCAGGTGGTCCAGGGCGATCCGGCGGAACAGGTAGTCGACGATGCTCGTCGCCATCCGCACGTCCGGGTCGTCGGTCATGCCCGCGGGCTCGAAGCGCATGTTCACGAACTTCGACACGTAGGTCTCCAGCGGCACGCCGTACTGCAGCGCGATGGAGATCGCCATCGAGAACGCGTCCATGACACCCGCGAGCGTGGAGCCCTGCTTCGACATCTTGACGAAGATCTCGCCGAGTCCGTCGTCGGGGTAGGAGCCCGCGGTCATGTAGCCCTCGGCACCCGCGACGGCGAAGGACACCGTCTCGCTCGGCCGCTTCTTGGGCAGCCGCTTGCGGACCGGGCGGTGGTCGGTGGCGGCCACCTCCGACGTCGTCGTCGCGCTCGACGACGCCGTCGTGCCCGAGGACAGCGGCTGCCCGACCTTGCAGTTGTCGCGGTAGATCGCGAGCGCCTTGAGCCCCATCTTCCAGGACTCGAAGTAGATCTCCTCGATCTCCTCGACGGTGGCCCGCTCGGGCATGTTCACCGTCTTGGAGATCGCGCCGGAGATGAAGGGCTGGACCGCCGCCATCATCCGCACGTGGCCCATCGGGGCGATCGCGCGCTCGCCCATCGCGCAGTCGAACACCTCGTAGTGCTCGGGGCGCAGGCCCGGCGCGTCGACGACGTGGCCGTGCTCGGCGATGTACTCGACGATCGCCTCGATCTGCTCGCCCTGGTAGCCCAGCGAGGCGAGCGCCCGCGGGACCGTCTGGTTGACGATCTGCATCGAGCCGCCGCCGACCAGCTTCTTGAACTTGACCAGCGAGAAGTCCGGCTCCACCCCGGTGGTGTCGCAGTCCATCATGAAGCCGATGGTCCCGGTGGGGGCGAGCACGCTGGCCTGGGCGTTGCGCCA
>NZ_JBVPVA010001099.1:0-2179 GCF_055612215.1 Actinomycetospora sp.
GAGCATGCTCCGTCGAGGTGACCGCGTCGGGGCCGGTTCATACACCCGTTCGATGGACGGGCCGGCCGCCGCTCGGCACGCTGCTCGGGCATGACGACACTGCGGACCTGGCTCGTCCTCCGCCGCGAAGGACGCCGGCTCAGCCTGTGGGCGGTCGCTCGCGGTTGGTCCTGAGCTGATCTGACAGCGATCGGTGACAGCAGCGCCCCTGTCACCGGGGGCGTTCGAGGCGGCGCCGATGGACCTACTTCCGCACGTCAGAGACGGGCTCCCACAGTCCCTAAGCGCCTTGAAAGCGGACGTACCGAGAGGTACCGGGGGTTCGAATCCCCCCGCTTCCGCCAGCCCCACCGCCGATACGCTCCGCCCGGTGCGCCCCCTCCGGTACGCGATCAACGTCACGCTCGACGGCTGCGTCGACCACCGCTCGGTCGTCCCGACCGAGGACATGCACCGCTTCGCGCAGGCCAACATCGCCCGGGCCGACGCGCTGCTCTTCGGGCGGGTGACCTACCAGATGATGGAAGAGGGTTGGCGCCGGCCGGTGCCCGCGGGCGCGCGCCCCGAGTGGATGGAGCCGTTCGCCGCGACGATCGACGCGGCGAAGAAGTACGTCGTGTCGAACACCCTGGACGAGGTCGACTGGAACGCGGAGCTGGTGCGCGGGGACGACCTGGAGAGCACCGTCCGTCGGTTGAAGGAGGAGCCGGGCGAGGGCCTGTACCTCGGCGGCGTGACGCTCCCGCTGGTGTTGGCGGAGCTGGGGCTCATCGACGAGTACGAGTTCATGGTCCAGCCCCGGCTGGCCGGCTACGGGCCCACGCTGTTCGCGGGACTCTCAGCGCCCGTCGACCTGGAGCTGGTGGGCCGCCGGGAGTTCGACTCCGGGGCGGTGGCGCTGCGGTACGTGCCGCGGGGGCACGGCACGCCCTGAGCGTCGCGGACCGGACCTGACCGCCTCGCGCGGCACACTGTCGCGATGGCCCGAGACGTCCAGTTCACGATCGACTGCGCCGACCCGGCCCGGCTGGCCGAGTTCTGGGCGCAGGTCCTCGGCTACCAGGTCCAGGCCCCGCCCCCGGGGTTCGCGACGTGGCCCGAGGCGCTCGAGGCCTTCGGCGTCCCGCCCGAGCGCCGCAACGACGCCTCGGCCGTCGTCGACCCGGAGGGTGCGGGGCCGCGGGTGTTCTTCCAGCGCGTGCCCGAGGGCAAGCAGGTGAAGAACCGGGTGCACCTCGACGTCCGCGCGGCTCCCGGGCTCGCCGGCGACGAGCGCATGGCGGCCCTCGAGGCCGAGGCCGGGCGCCTCGAGTCCCTCGGTGCCACCCGGCTCGCGCGCGTCGAGCCCGGTCCGCCCATGGACGCGGGCCACCTCGTCATGGCCGACCCCGAGGGCAACGAGTTCTGCCTCGACTGACCGATTCCTCTCCGGCCCGTGCGTGGTCTACACGGTGGGAGACGCGGGCCGTCGCGTCTCTCTCCTGACCCGCGAGAGAGGCCGACCGTTCGATGAGCATCCCCGAGACCATGCGCGCCCTGCAGCAGACGTCGCTCGAGGGCCCCCAGGACATGCGCCTCGTCACCGACGAGCCGGTCCCGAGGCCCGGCCCGGGCGAGGTCCTGATCCGCGTCACGGCCGCCGGCGTCAACTACGCCGACGTCTCGAAGGCCCGCGGCACGTTCGGCGACGGGCCGCAGCCGCCCTACCCGGCGGGGTTCGAGGCCGCGGGCGAGGTCGTCGCGGTGGGTCAGGGGGTGACCGACCCGGAACCGGGGGCCCACGTCGTCGGGGTCGGGAACGGTGCCTTCGCCGAGTACATGGCGCTCCCGGCAATCGCGGCGATGCCGGTGCCGAACGGCTGGACCGACGAACAGGCGCTCGGCCTCGCCGTCAACTGGCCGACCGCGCTGGCCGCGCTGAAGCCGCTCGGCGGGCTCGTCGCCGGGCAGACCGTGCTGGTCCACGCTGCCGCCGGTGCCACCGGTCAGGCCGCGGTCGTGCTGGCGAAGCACCACGGCGCGACCGTCATCGCCACCGCCTCGCCGGGCAAGCACCCGGCGGTGCGCGCGCTGGGCGCCGACCACGTCCTGGACTCCCGCAGCGACGACCTCGCCGCCGACGTGCTGGCGCTGACGGACGGCGCCGGGGTCGACCTCGTGCTGGAGTCGGCGGGGGGCG
>NZ_JBVPVA010000989.1:0-6145 GCF_055612215.1 Actinomycetospora sp.
TTCGGGTCCTGCGCCAGCAAGGCGTCCAGAATCCCGTCGGAGATGGCGTCACAGATCTTGTCCGGGTGGCCCTCGGTGACGGACTCGGAGGTGAACAAACGCCTAGCGGGCACAATCTCTCCCTGCCTCGACAGTGGGACCGGGCAACTTTAACGGCACTTCCCCGACCCGGCACCGCCCTGACCGGGCCTTCTGCGCAGCCCGTCACAGTGTGGTTGTGCGTCGCGACGAGGTGTGGGAAAGGCGTTTCCGCCTCGTTCGGCGACGGAGCGTGAGGGAGACGTTACGCAGCGTCTACGTCAGGCGGGGGACGACCGCGTCCCAGACGCGGGCCGCGAGGGCGGCCTTGGAGCCCCGCGGCAGCGGGGTCGACGCCCCGTCGGAACCCAGCAGCCAGCCCTCGTTGTCGGTCCCCTCGAACGCCGAATGACTCCCGCTCCCACCTGCGCCGACGGCGTTCACGACGAGCATGTCGCAGCCCTTGCGGGCGAGCTTCGCCCGGCCGTAGGACAGCACGTCGTGCGTCTCGTCCCCGGTCTCGGCGGCGAAGCCCACGACGAGCCGGCCGGGCACCTGCTCGGCCACGAGCTCGGCGAGGATGTCGGGATTCCGTGTGAGGGGGATCGCGTCCGGCTCGTCGTCGCCCTTCTTGATCTTGAATCCGGCGACGGAGGCGGGGCGGAAGTCGGCGACGGCGGCGGCCATGACGACCGCGTCGGCGTCCTTCGCGGCGTCGACGACGGCCCGGCGCATCTCCTCGGTGGTGCGCACGTCGACGACGTCGACGGCGGCCGGCGGGGCGAGGGCGGCGGTGGTGCCCGCGACGAGGGTGACGTGGGCACCGCGCTGCGCGGCGACGCGGGCCAGGGCGTACCCCTGGCGGCCCGAGGAGCGGTTGCCCAGGGTGCGCACCGGGTCCAGCGGCTCGGCGGTGCCCCCGGCGGAGACCACGACGTGGCGACCCTCGAGATCGCGCGGCAGGGGGTGCCACTCCTCCCCCGCCACCTCGATGAGCAGGCGGGCGAACTCGGCGATCTCGACGGGCTCGGGCAGCCGGCCCGGCCCGGAGTCGGCGCCGGTGAGGCGCCCGGAGGCGGGTTCGAGGACGACGACGCCGCGGCGGCGCAGGGTGGCGACGTTGTCGCGCGTCGCGGGGTGCTCCCACATCTCGGTGTGCATCGCGGGCACGACGAGCACCGGCGCGCGGGCGGTGAGCAGGGTGGAGGTGAGCAGGTCGTCCGCGCGGCCGCCCGCGAGCCGGGCGATGAGGTCCGCCGTGGCGGGCGCGCAGACGACGAGGTCGGCCCGGCGACCGAGCGCGACGTGGGTGACCTCGGGGACGTGCTCGAACACCCCGGAGAGGACCTCGCGGCCGGAGAGGGCCTCGAAGGTGGCGGCGCCGACGAAGGTCAGCGCGTTGGGGGTGGCGACGACCTGGACGTGGTTGCCGGCCTCGCGGAGACGGCGTAACAGCTCACAGGCCTTGTAGGCGGCGATGCCGCCGGAGACCCCGAGGACGATCTCCTTCGCGGCGGTCCCGGCGGCCTCCGCCACCTCGGCTACTCGCCCTCGGTGTGCTCGAGCATCCGCCCGTGGATCTCGCGCATCGCGATCGAGAGCGGCTTCTCACGGGCGCCCGGCTCGACGAGCGGGCCGACGTACTCGAGCAGGCCCTCCCCGAGCTGGGCGTAGTAGTCGTTGATCTGGCGGGCGCGCTTCGCGGCGTAGATCACCAGCGCGTACTTCGAGCTGACGGTCTCCAGCAGTTCGTCGATCGGCGGGTTCGTGATGCCCTCGGGCACGTCGTGGAAGCTGCCGGTGACGCGGCTGGCGGGAATGCTCATTCAGTGACTCCTGCTTTCTGGGGCCCCGACGGCTCCGGGCCCCACGGCTCCGGCGGGCGCGCCGTCGCGATCGACGTCTGCGCTGGTCGGGCCATCGGAAGGGTGTGCCAAGTCTACCAATGCCCGCGCGGTCTCCCGGACGTCGTGGTTCACGAGGGCGACGTCGAACTCCCGGCGGGCCGCCAGCTCGACGCGGGCCGTGGCCAGCCGGCGCTCCACGACCTCGGGCGGCTCGGTCCCGCGGCCGGTCAGCCGCGACACCAGCTCCTCCCACGACGGGGGCTGGAGGAACACCAGCAGCGCGTCGGGCCGGCGGCTGTGCACCTCGCGGGCCCCGGCCAGGTCGAGCTCGAGCAGCACCGGCTCGCCCGCCGCGAGGTGCTCCTCGACGGGGCCGGCCGGGGTGCCCGAGCGGTGCAGGCCGCGGTGGATCGAGGCCCACTCGAGCATCTCCCCGGCCGCGACCATGCGGTCGAACTCCTCGTCCGAGACGAAGTGGTACTCCCGCCCGTCGACCTCACCGGGCCGGGCCGCCCGGGTGGTCGCCGACACGCTGAACCACAGCGGGGCGTCCATCCGGCGCAGCTCGGCCACGACGGTGCTCTTGCCGACCCCGGAGGGCCCCGCGAGCACGAGCAGCCGGCCCCGGGCCGGCGAGGACGAGGACGGGGAGGTCACGACCTCACTCGCCGTCGAACTCCGCGAGCAGGGCCTTGCGCTGGCGCTCCCCCAGGCCGCGCAGGCGACGGCTGGGAGCGATCTCCAGCCGCTCCATGATCTGCTGGGCGCGGACCTTGCCGACGCCGGGCAGGGCCTCGAGCAGCGCCGAGACCTTCATCTTGCCCAGCACCTCGTCGGAGTCGGCCTGGTCGAGCACGTCACGCAAGGTGGTGCCGCCCCGCTTGAGCCGCTCCTTGAGCTCGGCCCGGGCGCGACGGGCGGCAGCTGCCTTCTCCAGCGCGGCCGCCCGCTGCTCCTCGGTCAGCTCGGGAAGTGCCACGGTCTCCTCCGGTTCAAGCGAGTCGGTGGGTGTCGGGGCGATCCGTAGGTCGCCCAGCCGGTCCTGGCCCACCCGGTCAGCAGGTCGGGACCTCGTCGCAGGCGAACGTACCGGTTGCGAGGCCCGGACACAGTCCGCGGGTGTCCGGCGTGTGAACGTCGTCGCCCCGCCGGGTGGTCCGGTGCGCCGGACGCCCGACCGGGTGTCGCGTCGCGGTCCGGGGCGCGACGCCGGGGGCGCCGGTGCGCCTTGCGTCGGGTGTCATGCGCCGACCGGTCCGGCCGGCAGGTGCAGGTCGGCCAGCGCGCCGTTCAGCGCCGCGCACGCCTCGTGCAGCGCTTCCGGGTCGGGGCCCGCGGCGAGGATCTCCCGCGAGCTGGACGGGATCACGGGCCCGAGGCCCGCCGCGAAGGACGCGGCGAGGTCGGTCGGCGTGGCGCCCTGGGCGCCGAGCCCGGGGACGAGCACCGGTCCGCCGAGCCGGGAGAGGTCCAGCCCGTGGTCACGGCCCGTCGTCCCCGCCGTGGCCCCGACGACGACCCCGGCCACCCCCGGGTGCCGCGTGTTCACCGCCGCGCAGGCATCGACGACGCTCTGGGCGACCTCGCGCATGCCGCGGTAGCCGGCGCGGTCGCCGGGCGCCCCGGCCGAGGGGTCGCGGGTCCACGCCTGGGCGGACTGGACTGCGGGGGCCTCCGGGTTCGAGGTGCGGGCCAGCACGAACACGCCCCGCCCGGTCGAGGCGGCCAGGTCGAACGCGGGCGTGAGCGAGCCGACCCCCAGGTACGGCGAGAGGGTCACGGCGTCCGCGGCGAGCGGTGAGGTGTCCGCGAGCCACGCGGCCGCGTAGGCGGTCATCGTCGAGCCGATGTCGCCCCGCTTGGCGTCGGCGATCGTGAGCAGGCCGGCGTCGCGGGCGTCGGCGAGCACCCGCTCCAGGGCCCGCACGCCTCCGCTGCCGTGGACCTCGAACAGGGCCACCTGCGGCTTCACGACGGCCACGTGCCCGGCCAGCGCCGCCACCGCGTCGCGCCCGAAGCGCTCCACCCCGGCGGCGTCGTCCTCGTGGCCCCAGCGCGCCAGCAGGCCCGGGTGCGGGTCGATCCCCACGCACAGCGGCCCGCACGCGGCCACCGCAGTGCTCAGGCGGGTCGCGAACGCGCTGCGGGCCCGGGTGGGGGCACTCACGCCGGGCCCGCGCCGGCGGGCTGCTCCGCCGCCGACTCGACGCGGGCCTTGGCCAGGCGGTCGTGCAGCACCTGCAGCGGGGTCACGTCGATGTCGCCGCGGATCACGGACTCGATCGCCTGCACCGCCGCGGCGGCCCCCTGGACGGTCGTCACGCAGGGCACGCCCACGTTGAGCGCCGCCGCGCGGATCTCGTAGCCGTCCACCCGCGGCCCGGCGTGCCCGACCGGGGTGTTGATGATCAGGTCGACCTCACCGGCCTGGATCGTGTCGACGACGTTGTCGGGGCCCTCGAAGTGCTTGCGGACGACCTGGCAGGCGATGCCGTTGCGCTCCAGCACGCTCGCGGTGCCCGCCGTCGCGAGGATCTCGAACCCGAGGTCGGCGAGCCGCTTCACCGGGAAGATCAACGCCCGCTTGTCCCGGTTCGCGACCGACACGAACACCCGGCCCGACGTCGGGAGCGGGCCGGACGCGGCGGCCTGGGCCTTCGCGAACGCCGTCGAGAACGCGACGTCGATGCCCATGACCTCGCCGGTGGACTTCATCTCCGGGCCGAGCAGCGAGTCCACCCCGCGGCCGTCCGGGCGCCGGAAGCGGTGGAACGGCAGCACCGCCTCCTTGACCGCGACCGGGTGCTCGTGGGGCAGGTGCCCGCCGTCGCCGGCCGCGGGCAGCACGCCCTCGCGACGCAGCTCGGCGATCGTCGCGCCGAGCATCACCCGCGCCGCCGCGGACGCCAGCGGGACGCCCGTCGCCTTGGCGACGAAGGGCACCGTGCGGCTGGCGCGCGGGTTGGCCTCGAGGACGTAGAGCACCTCGTCCTTGAGCGCGTACTGCACGTTCATCAGCCCGAGCACGCCGAGGCGGCGGGCCAGTGCCACCGTCGAGGTGCGGACCGCCTCCATCTCGGAGAGCCCGAGGGTGATCGGCGGCAGCGTGCACGAGGAGTCCCCGGAGTGGACCCCGGCCTCCTCGATGTGCTCCATGATCCCGCCGAGGTAGACCTCGCCGGTCACGTCGCACAGCGCGTCGACGTCGATCTCGATGGCGTCGTCGAGGAAGCGGTCCACGAGCACCGGGTGGTCGGGGGTGACCTCGGTGGCGCGGGCGATGTAGTCGCCCAGGGTGTCGTCGTCGTAGACGATCTCCATGCCGCGCCCGCCGAGCACGTACGAGGGCCGGACGAGCACCGGGTAACCGATGGTCGCGGCGATCTCGCGGGCGCCCTCGAAGCTGGTCGCCGTGCCGTAGGGCGGCGCGGGCAGCCCGGCGTCGGCGAGGACCTGGCCGAACGCGCCGCGCTCCTCGGCGAGGTCGATCGCCGCCGGCGGCGTGCCGACGATCGGGACCCCGGCCGCCTCGAGCCCCGCGGCGAGCTTGAGCGGGGTCTGGCCGCCGAGCTGGACGACGACCCCGGCCAGGCCGGGGGTCCGGGTCCCGTCGGGGTGCCGGACGCTGTCCCCGCCGCCCGAGAGCCGCTCGGCGTGGACGACCTCGAGGACGTCCTCCTCGGTCAGCGGCTCGAAGTACAGCCGGTCGGCCGTGTCGTAGTCGGTGGAGACCGTCTCGGGGTTGCAGTTGAGCATCACGGTCTCGAACCCCGCGGCGCGCAGCGAGAAGGCCGCGTGCACGCAGGAGTAGTCGAACTCGATGCCCTGGCCGATCCGGTTGGGCCCGGAGCCCAGGATGATGACCTTGGGCCGCTCGGTCTGCGGGGAGACCTCGGACTCGGTCGTCGGGTCGGACTCGTAGGCCGAGTAGTGGTACGGCGTGCGCGCGGGGAACTCGGCGGCGCAGGTGTCGACGGTCTTGTACACCGGCCGCACCCCGAGGCGGTGGCGCAGCGCGCGGACCCCGCCCTCCCCCGCGAGCTCGGGGCGCACCCGGGCGATCTGCAGGTCGGAGAGGCCCGCGCGCTTGGCGCGGCGCAGCAGGGCGGCGTCGAGCACCGGCGCGTCGGCGACCTCGCGGCGCAGCGCGACCAGGCCCTCGATCTGCTCCACGAACCAGGGGTCGATCCCGGAGGCCTCGCTGACGGCCGCGACCGTGTTGCCGAGCCGCAGCGCCCGCTCCACCGCGTAGAGCCGCCCGTCGCGGGGCAGCGAGGCGA
>NZ_JBVPVA010000036.1:0-4799 GCF_055612215.1 Actinomycetospora sp.
ACACCACGGTCTGTTCCAGACCATCGACGCTGTGGAGGCCGCCCGATGACAGAGACGTACCGGGCCCGTATCCCCTTCGAGTCGCTGGACCCCCTGACGATCGGTTCGGCGGGCGACGAGAGCAAGGTCTATCGGGAGGAGCTCGAGCTCGAGCTCCCGGCCGCCAACCTGCTGGCCGCGATCTATCCCGAGGAGCCTCCCGCGGTGGCCGACACCACCGAGGAGACGCGCAGGGCGATCGCGCATCCGGTCGCCGGTCCGACCCTCGCGCAGCTGCTCGAGGGCGGCCGGAGCATCACGGTCGTGATCGACAACCAGTTCCGCCCGACACCGGTGGCGAGGATCCTGCCCGCGGTGCTCGACGCGATCGAGGAGGCCGGCTCGAGCCGCGCCACCGTCATCACCGGCAACGGCAAGGTCTTCCCGCTCTCGGCCTCCGACGTCGAACAGAAGGTCGGCCGCGAGAACCTGGCCCGGATGGAACGGCTGGGCGTGACGTTCCTCCAGAACGACCCACTGAACTACGACGTCTACACCTATCTCGGCATCACCTCGCGGGGAACGCCGGCCTACGTGCACAAGTCGGTCACCGAGAGCGACGTCGTGCTGGCGATCGGGCAGGCCCAGGCCAACCACTGGGGATACGGCGGCGGTGGGAAGCTCGTCATGCCGGGCGTCTGCGCCGATGCCACCATCGAGGCCAACCACGCGAACTTCACGATGTCGCCGCAGACCCACTACGGCGCACTCGCGGGGCCGATGCGCTCGGACATCGACGAGATCGCGACGATGGCGAGGCTGACCGCGACCCTGGACGTCCTCCTCGACACCCACGGTCGGGTCTTCGAGATGAGCTTCGGCGCCCACCCGGTCTCCCATCGACACGCGATCGAACGGTTCAACGAGGTCTACGCATTCGCCAACCCGGTGCGCGAACACGGACCGGCGGACATCGCGGTCTGCGGCGTGTTCGCGCCGACCGACCACCTGTTCTTCCACACGGGCTGGGGCTGCATGTCGGCCGACTACGTCGTGCGCGACGGAGGCACGATCATCTACACGAGCCCGTCGCCCGGGGTGAAGACCGAGATCGGTGACTTCCCGGGCCTGGCGCTCATGGACCTGATGAAGCCCTACATGCCGCCCACGCAGGAGAACTACGAGCGGATGCTGCGCGACATCCACGCGCGCGTGATCCAGATGTGGGCGGGGTGCATCTGGGCCCCGATCTACGAGGTCATGCTCAAGAAGCACCTGACCCTGGTGACCCTCGAGGAGAACCTCGAGATGGCCGCCGACATCGGGATCGACGCCACCACCTCGCTCGACACCGCCTTCGCCGACGCGATGCGGCGGCACGGACCCGAGGCGAAGGTCGTCATCCTCCCCTTCGCCCGCTACCAGCTGCCCGACAACATGATCCGGCTCGACGCCCAGCCGCTCCGCTTCCCCCAGGAGGCCGGCGGGTGAGTTCCGCGCGGGCACCGGAGTCCGCCGAAGGCGGTGGGCCGACACCGCGCGTGCGGGGATCGACCACGATCGTCGAGTTCCTCAGGCGGCACCCGGACGGGGCCGGACAACGCCTGCTCGCCGCGGTGGGGGTCCCGTGCGCGCTCTGCGGAGCCGCCACCCGGGAGCCGATCACCCTCGCCGCCCGCCGCCACGGTCGCGATCCCGGGGCCTTCCTGCGAGCGTTCCAGGCGCTCGACCACGGGTGGCCCGACACCGCGCTCATCGAGGCGGCCCGCGCCCGTGCGCCGGGTCGTTGATCCTCGGGATGGAGGTCCAGTAGTGGGAGCCGAGGTGCCGCACCCCGTGGCGGACGGTCTGCCCGCGGCCGCAGACCAGCTCGCCGACCTACGGGCTCGGGTCCGTGCCCTGAGCACGGTCGTCGTCGCGTTCTCCGGCGGGGTCGACTCCTCGCTCGTGGCCGCCGTCGCGGTCGAGGAGCTCGGCCCGCGCGCCGTCGCCGTGACCGCGGTGTCGCCGGCCCTCGCGAGCGGCGAGCTCGAGGGCGCCCGTCGCGTCGCCCGGGAGCTGAGCATCACCCACGAGGAGATCGACACCGCCGAGCTGGAGCGGCCCGGGTACCGGCGCAACGACCGCGACCGCTGCTACCACTGCAAGAGCGAGCTCTACAGCCGGCTCGACGTCCTCGCGGCCCGTCGCGAGGACGCGGTCGTGGTGTCCGGGGCGAACGCCGACGACCTCGGCGACTGGCGTCCCGGGCTGCGTGCGGCCGCCGAGCACGGGGTCCGGCACCCGCTGCTCGAGGCGGGCATCGGGAAGGACGCCGTGCGGAGCATCGCGCGCCGGCTCGGGCTGCCGAGCGCCGAGAAGCCCGCCTCCCCCTGCCTGGCCTCGCGTCTCCCCTACGGCACCGAGGTCAGCACGCCCGTCCTCGCCCTGGTCGACCGGGCCGAGACGGCGCTGAAGGCCCTCGGCCACCGCGTGCTCCGGGTCCGCCACTACGGCACCCTCGCGCGGGTCGAGCTGGACGGTGACGAGCTCGCCCGGCTCGACCACGACGGACGGGAGCGTGTGCGGGCGGCGGTGCTCGACGCGGGATACCAGGACGTCGTCATCGACGACCACCCGTTCCGCTCGGGATCGCTCAACCTGACCCTCACCCCGGTCCGGCATCCGTGAGCGGGCCCACCCTGCGCGTCGAGGACGTGGCGCAGCTCGACCACGACCGTCGACGTCGCACCGGCATCCCCGAGGTGGTCTTCGGGGAGGGCAAGACGCCGGAGCAGACCCTGCACCTGCTCGCCGAGCTGCGTCACGGCGACCCGTCCGCGCCGGCGCTCGCGACACGGTGCCCGGAGGAGGTACTCGCGTTGGCGGGCGCCGCTTTCCCCCACGAGACGGTCGCGGTCGACGCCGTGGGCCGCACCGTCACCGTCGGGGAGCTCCCGTCGCCGACGGGGCGCACGGCGGTGGTCACGGCGGGGACCACGGACCTCCCGGTGGCCCACGAGTGCCGCGCCACGCTGCGCGCCCTCGGCGTGGACGTCGACCTCGTCCCCGACGTCGGGGTGGCCGGTCTCCACCGCCTGCTCGGGCACCTCGACCGGCTCCGCGACGCGGACGTCGTCGTGGTGGTCGCCGGCATGGACGGCGCGCTACCGAGCGTCGTCGCCGGACTGGTCGCCGCCCCCGTGATCGGCGTCCCGACGAGCATCGGCTACGGCGTGGCCGCCGGCGGCATCGCGGCCGCCACCAGCATGCTCGCCTCGTGCAGCCCCGGTCTCGTCGTGGTCAACATCGACAACGGGTTCGGCGCCGCCGTGCACGCCGTCAAGATCCATCGTCGGGTGCGTGGTGGCTGAGGCGTACCCGGCGTGCTGGATCGATGCGTCCGCCGGGATCGCCGGGGACATGCTCCTCGCCGCCCTGATCGACGTGGGTGCCGACGAGGACCGCGTGCGCGAGGCGGTGGCCTCGCTCGGGGTGCCGGGCATCGGCCTGCACACCTCCGAGGAGCGGCGGGGCGGCTTCCGGTGCCGTCGCGCCCACGTGAGCGTGGACGCGGAGGACGCGACGCACCGCCACCTCCCGGAGATCCACGCCCGGATCGACCGCAGTGCCCTCGGGGAGCCGGGACGAGCGGCCGCCCGCCGCACCTTCGCGCTGCTCGCGGGCGCCGAGGGCCGCGTGCACGGGCAGGACCCGGCCGAGGTCCACTTCCACGAGGTCGGCGCCCACGACGCGCTGGCCGACGTCGTCGGGACCGTCGCCGCGGCGGAGGACCTCGGTCTGCTCCGGGACGGGGCCGAGATCGTCTGTTCGGCGCTCGCCGCCGGGAGCGGCACCGTCCGCTCCGAGCACGGCGTGCTCCCGGTGCCGACACCCGCGGTCGTCCACCTCGCAGCGCAGAACGGTCTGGCGCTCGAGGGCGGCGATCTCCTGGGAGAACGCAGCACCCCGACCGGAGCGGCGCTGGTCGCGGCCCTCGCCCGCCCCGGAGTCTTCCCGGCGATGACGGTGCACGCGGTCGGCACCGGGGGCGGACGCCGCGACACGGTCGATCGCCCCAACATCACCCGGGTCGTCCTCGGGTCACGGACGTCCGCCACCCCCGGATCCTCGGCGAGGGCGGCGGTCGTGCTCGAGGCGACCGTCGACGACCTCGATCCCCAGCTGTGGCCCTCGGTGCTGCGGGCCGTGCGAGCCGCCGGCGCGTGGGACTGCTGGACGACCCCGATGATCGCCCGCCACGGACGCCCCGGGCACGTCCTGAGCGCGATCTGCGAGGAGACGATGCGCCGATCGGTGGCGGACGCGGTCCTGCGCCACACGAGCACGAGCGGCGTGCGCTGGTCGGCGTGGCAGCGCGAGTCCCTCCCCCGCTCGTCGGTCACCGTCGAGGTCGGTCCGCCCGACGCGCACCGCTCCGTCACGGTGAAGACGGTCTCGCTGGGCCCGGGCGTGCGCCGGTCCAAGCCCGAGATCGCGGACGTCGAGGCCGCCGCGGAGGCGCTGGACCTGCCGGTCGCCGCCGTCTACGCCGAAGCGGTCCGGCGGTGCCACGAGCTCGACGAGCCCTGAGGAGGACGGGCACCCCCGGGCCGGCGCACTACCGTCGCGGCGGTGCCGATCACCTTCCGCCGCGTCACCGTCGACGACTTCGACCTGATCGCGCACTGGCTGGCCGAACCGCACGTGGCGCGCTGGTGGGCCCACGAGACGAGCCCGGAGGCGGTGGCGCGCGACTTCGGGCCGACGCTGCGCGGGGAGGAGCCGAACGAGGACCTGGTCGCGCTCGTGGAGGGCCGGCCGCTCGGGCTCTGCCAGCG
>NZ_JBVPVA010000177.1:0-4431 GCF_055612215.1 Actinomycetospora sp.
CGGCGGTGACGGCCGTGGGCGCCCCGGGCGCGGGCGCCGGGGAGGGCGCGGCGGCGCCGGGCGCCCCGGGCGCGGGCGCGGGTGTGCTCGGCACGACCGGGGCCGGCGGCTTGCACGGGGGCAGCATCTCGTCGTTGCGCAGGCGGTCGACGGTGCGGTGCGCCGAGTCGAGGTCCGAGGTCGGCAGCGAGTCGCTCTGCACGGAGGTCCGGCCGACCTGGGTGAGGTCGCCGACCCTCAGCCCGGTCTGCTCCGCGACGTCCTGCAGCTGCACGCCGAGCACGTCGCCGCGCACGCCCTGGTAGATGACGACCTCGTCGCCCGCGACGCCCACGTAGTACTGCTGGGAGATCCACAGCCGCGTGACGAGCAGTCCGAGGCCGGCGAGCACCAGCACGCCGACGACCGCGAGGACGACCGCCATCCGCGAGCGCCGGGGCTTGGTCCGGCCGCGGGCGTGGTCGTTGCGCGCGGACACCGGGTCCGGGCGGGGCGAGGGTTCGGCGCGGGTGAGGGTGGCCGCGGAGGCCCGGGCCGCGGCGGAGTCCCCGGGGGGCGGGTCCGCGCGCCCGTCGCCGGCGGCGCCGCCGTAGATGGGCTGGTCCTCGCCGTAGTCGACGTCGACGACGTCGGCCACGATGCAGGTGACGTTGTCGGGGCCGCCGCCCTTGAGCGCGAGCTCGATGAGCCGGTCCGCGCAGCTCTGCGGGTCGGGGATCGTCAGCGCGTCCGCGATCGTCTCCGCGCTCACCACGCCGGAGAGGCCGTCGGAGCAGAGGAGGTAGCGGTCGCCCGCGCGGGCCTCGCGCACCGTCAGCGACGGCTCGACGTCGTGCCCGGTGAGGGCCCGCAGCAGCAGGGACCGCTGGGGGTGGCTCGCGGCCTCGTCCTCGGTGATCCGGCCCTCGTCGATGAGCGACTGCACGAAGGTGTCGTCGCGGGTGATCTGGGTGAGGACGCCGTCGCGGAACAGGTAGGCCCGGGAGTCCCCGACGTGCACCATCCCCAGCCGGCTGCCGGCGAAGAGGACGGCGGTGAGCGTGGTGCCCATCCCGTCGAGGTCGGGCTCCTCGCTGACCAGCTCGGTGATGGCGTCGTTGCCCTGGGCCGTGGCCTCGGCGAGCTCGCCGAGCAGGTCGTCGCCCGGCTCGTCGTCGTCGAGGGGCACGAGCGCGGCGATGACCAGTTTCGAGGCCACCTCACCCGCCGCGTGGCCCCCCATGCCGTCCGCGAGCGCGAGCAGACGCGGGCCCGCGTAGACCGAGTCCTGGTTGTTCTGCCGGACCAGGCCCCGGTCGCTGCGGGCGGAGTAGCGCAGCACCAGGGTCACGGGACGATCCTGCACTCACGGGCACGGACGACCCGCACCCGGGTCCGGGCGCCGGACGCGTCACCGTGCCGGGCGGCGTGCGGGCCACGGTGCCCGCGCGAGGGGTCGGTCATCATGTGCGGAGCTCGATCACGGTCTTGCCGATGCGGATCGGCGTGCCCGGGGGCACCTTCGTCGGGCCGGACACCTTCGCCCGGTCGAGGTAGGTCCCGTTGGTCGACCCGAGGTCCTCGACGTACCAGTCGTCGCCGGACTGCGAGATGCGGGCGTGCCGCGTGGACGCGTAGTCGTCGTCGAGCACCAGCGTCGAGTCGTCGGCGCGCCCCAGCATGATCGGGCGGCCGTCGAGTGCGATGCGGGTCCCCGCCAACGCACCCGCGGTGACGATCAGCGCCTTCGGCCCGGTCGACCGACCCCCGCCGCGGCCCGGCTTCGACGTCCCCCCGCGAGAGGGGCGCCGGCCGGGCGTCGCGGCCCGCAGTCCCGACGCGGCGTACAGGTCGGAGCGCACGACCCGCAGCGCGGCGAAGACGAACAGCCAGAGCAGCGCGAGGAACGCAGCCCGGGTGAGCTGGAGGACGAGTTCGGGCACGAGGAGGCGCGCGTCAGCCCTGGGCGCGGAACAGCAGCGCCGAGTGCCCGACCCGGATGGTGTCGCCGTCGGCGAGCTGCCAGGTCTGCACCGGGGTGCCGTTGACCGTCGTCCCGTTGGTGGACCCGAGGTCGGACAGGGTGGCCTGCTGGCCGTCCCAGCTGATCTCGAGGTGCCGGCGGGACACGCCGGTGTCGGCCAGGCGGAACTGGGCGTCCTGGCCGCGGCCGATGACGTTCGCGCCCTGCACCAGCTGGTACGAGCGGTTCGACCCGTCGTCCAGGGTGAGGCTCGCGGTCATCTGCCGGGTCTGGACGCCGCCGTAGCCGCCCTGCTGCCCGTACGGGTCGTAGCCGCCCTGCTGGGCGTAGGGGTCGTAGCCACCCTGGCCGTACTGGCCGCCGTACTGGTCGTAGCCCTGCTGGCCGTAGCCCGGCTGCTGGGCGTAGCCCTGCTGGCCGTAGCCCTGCTGCTGGCCGTACGGGTCCTGCCCGTAGCCCTGCTGCTGGCCGTAGCCCTGCTGCCCGTAGGGGTCGTAGCCCTGGGGCTGCTGCCCGTAGCCCTGCTGGGCGTAGGGGTCGTAGCCGCCCTGCTGGCCGTAGCCCGGCTGCTGACCGTACGGGTCCTGCCCGTAGCCCTGCTGCGGGTAACCCTGCTGCGGGTAGCCCTGCTGCTGGCCGTACGGGTCCTGCCCGTAGCCCTGCTGCGGGTAGCCCTGCTGCTGGCCGTACGGGTCCTGCTGCGGGTAGCCCTGCTGCGGGTGACCCTGCTGTCCGTACTGGTCCGGCTGGCCGTAGCCGCGCTGGTCCGGGTCCTCCGGGTAGCGACCTGGTGCCTGGCTCATGGGGTGCTCTCCTGCGGTTCGGGGGCTCGCGGTCCGCTGCCGCGACGCGTCGGGGTCAACGGACGACTTGGTGCGGAACTGTCCCGTGTGCAGCGCGTCGGAACGCTCCAGAGAGACTACGACCTCACCGTATGTCTCCCACCCGCCCTCTGTGAGGTGCTCTTCCACGCAGTCGATCAGCGAGTGGGTGATGGTCTCTTCGTCCCCCGCCATTCGTGCGTGGTCGGCGGGGCTGAGCGCCACCGTGTAGTGATTGGGTGCCAGTTGGCGCCCACCGGCCAAGACTCGCACGCCGTCCTCCGCCTCGCGCCGGAGGGCCTGTGCGATCTCCTGGGGAACGACCTTGCCGCCGAAGACCCGCGCGAAGGTGTCACCCACGAGGCCTTCGAGCGCACGCTCGAAGCGCTGTGCGCGCCCCACCCGCGATCCCTCCTCCACGACTCGGCCGTCCGGCTCCGGCCCCACGCGGAGTGTCGGCACTCGCGGGGGGCCCGACGATGGTATCGGTCGCCGGTCCGGACGCGTTGACCTCCTTCGGGGTGGGCCTGCGGGCCCGTGCTACCGTCGCTCCCGTCGATCACCGCGAGAGCGGGGATGCGCACCACTCGGGGCGAGTGGCGGAATGGCAGACGCGCACGGTTCAGGTCCGTGTATCCGGAAGGATGTGGGGGTTCAACTCCCCCCTCGCCCACACTCCCTCCCCGACGGGCACGCTGGTCTCCATGCGGCCCGCCCAGAAGGTCTGTGACCTCACCGGCCCCGGTCTGACCGACCGCTTCGGCGTCGGCGGGACCGACCTCGGCGCCACCGTCGCCGCGCCGGACGGTCGCCTGGTGTCGGTGTTCGGCGACACGTTCGAGTCGGCGGGGGTCGGCGGACCCGGGTGGCGGTCCCCGGTGGTCCTCTTCGCCGACCCCGACTCGGTGTCCACGGGCCTGCGCTGGACGGGGTCGGCCGGCCCGGACGACTACGCCTACCAGGTCGTCGACTACACCCACGACGGCCTGCGCCGCGTCGGCCGGGGCGTGTTCGGCTGGCGCCAGGTCTCGACGGTGCTGCCCACCGACGTCCTCACGATCGGCGACGACGTCTGGCTGCACGTCATGGCCTGCCGCGGCCTCGGCAACGTGCAGGCCACCGAGCTGCACCGCTCCCGGGACTCCGGGGTGAGCTGGGACCCGGCCGACTGCCGCTGGCCGGGGAACCACCTCGGCGGGCTGTTCCAGATGCTCACCTGGGAGCTCGACGCGGCCGGGGAGTGGGTGTACGCCCTGACGACCGGGTTCCAGCGCGCCCACGGGCTGCTCCTGCAGCGGGTCCGGCCCGACCGGATCGCCGACCCGGCCGCCTGGGAGGGCTGGGGCTGGGACGGCGCGACCTGGGGCTGGGGCCGTCCCCCGACCCTCGTCCTCACCGGCGCCTACGGCGAGATGTCGCTGCGGCGGGTGCCCGACGCGTCCGGGCGCGAGTGGTGGGTGCTGGTCGTCTTCGACGCCGGGAACTACCGCATGGACGCCTACCTGCTCGAGCACCCGACGGCGAACCTCTACGCGGCCCCGCGGGCGACGCTGGTCCACGGCTGCGGGTGGGACGACGAGGACCACGACGCCGGGCGGGTCGCGCAGCTCTACGGCGGCTACACCCTCCCGGGCTCGACGCTCGCCG
>NZ_JBVPVA010000208.1:0-15413 GCF_055612215.1 Actinomycetospora sp.
GACGCGCACCCGGCACCCGGAGCCGCCGACGAAGGACCCGGGACCGGTCCGGGACCCGGTGCCCCCGACGGGCTGAGCCGGACGACCGACGGGCACCGCCGACCACCTCGTCGTGGTCGACGGTGCCCGTCGTCGTGCCCCGGTGTCAGCGCATCAGCTCGGCGAGGCCGCCGGGCAGCTGCTCGAGGGTGCGGTCGACCTGGTCCTCGGGGAGCCACTCGCGCAGCAGGCGCAGCACCTGCTCGACCTGGCGCTCGACCTCCTCGGCGTCGACCGAGTGCACGGCGCCGCTGACGGCGTCCACGAAGGCCGGCTTGTCCACCGAGCGGGCCTGGTCGTCGGACTGCCGCTGCGCGCGCAGCTCGGCGGAGAGCTCCGGCGGGAGGCTCACCGTCAGGTCCTGGGCGACGCCCGCGCTGATCGCCTTGCCGAACTCGTTGAGGGTCGCGCGGGTGAGGACCTCGGCCTCGCTCTCGGTCTCGAGCCCGAGCCGGCGCTGCACCTGGCCGGTGAACGCCGAGAGGGTGGCGCTCGAGCGCGCCGGGTTCGGGTCGTTGGGGTTGGGGTCCTGCTGGACGGGCGGTGTGGTCACGCGTCTCCTCCGTGGTCCGTCGGTGACGACGGCGTGCTCGCCGTCGCCGGGGATGCCCAGGGCGCTCAGAAGCCCTCGGCGCCGGCCTGCTCCAGTCCCTGCGACCAGCGCGCGCGGCGCTCGTCGTCGGACTGCTCCCACCACCGCGGCCCGCGTTCGCCCAGAGCGGTCTTCGCCGCGTGGACCCGCCCGCGGGCCTGCCGCTCGCCGTCCTGGTCGCCGGCGCGCTTCGTCGTCCCGACGTCGCGTCGGGCGGCCATCAACCAGCGCCGCAGCCGCGACGCGTCGGCCTCCGGGATCGCCGGATCGGTCGCGCGCCAGCGACGGCCGTCGACGACGATCCAGCGACCGTCGGCGGTGGTCTCGGGCACGGGCTGGAGTGCCCAGTAGGTGCCTCCGGCATGTGAGCACTTTCCGGGGCTATAGGCCCCGACAGTGCTCTCGGGCGCGGAGCGCACCCAGGGCCTCCACGACCTCCGCCGGCGCGATGTCGAGGCACTCCTGCGCGAACGGGCACACCAGCTGGCGGCACGGCGCGCACGACACCGCCCGGGTCAGCACGGCCGCGGGCACGCTGCGCGGCGCGTACTGGCCCACCTCCTCGGTGCCGGCGAACAGCTCGACGACCGGGGTCCCGACCGCGTCGGCGAGGTGCGCCCCGCCCGAGTTGTTCACGACGACGGCGTCCGCCCCGGCCACGAGCGCGGCCAGCCCGCCGAGGTCGAGCGTGCCGACGAGCCGCACCACGCCGGGCACCCCCGCCGACGCCTCCGCGACCAGGTCGGCCTCCTTCGCCGTACCGGTCACGACGACCGTCCACCCGCGCGCGGCGAGCCTGCGCCCGACCTCGGCGAACCGCGCCGCCGGCCACCGCCGCGACGGGCAGCTCGCGCCGGGAGCGACCACCACGTAGCGCCCCTCGGGGGCCTGGGCGTCGGCGTCGGCCGGCACCCGGACGGCGAGGTCGGTGCCCTGCGAGGGGACCCCGACCGCCGCGAGGACCTCGAGGGCCCGGTCGACCTGGTGCCCGCCGTCGGGGGGCGCCGGCACCCAGTGGGTCAGCGCGTCCCCGCCGAACTCCTTGCTGGTGCCGACCCGCACGGCGATTCCTGCGCGGCGACAGATCGCCGCCGCGGGCCACGGCGACTGGGAGAACGAGGTCAGCACGACGGCCGCGTCGTAGCCGCGGGCGGCCAGGGTGGCGACGAGCTCGCCGTCCGGGTCGCGGCCGTCGCCGTCGGGACCGGTGCCCCCGGGCAGCCGCTGCCAGGACACGGAGGCGACGACGACCTCGCCGACCTCGTCGATCAGGGACGCGGCCGCGGCGCCGGCCGGGGAGGCGAGCAGGTCGATCCGGGCGCGGGGGGCGGCGGCGCGCAGGGCCCGCAGCGCGGGCACCGTCATGATCACGTCGCCGACGTTGTCCGGCCGCACGACGAGGATGCGCGCCATCGCCGCCCAGTCCGGGTCCCCGTCGCCGGGCCGGTGGGCCGCGGGGTGGACGGGGAGCTCGGGCAGGGCGGGAGCACTCGCGACGGGGGCGGTCACGGCGGGCAGGTACCCGCCGGGGGCCGGCGCGCACCTCCGGGCGGCGCCGCACACGTCGAGGGCCCGACCACCGGTGACCTGGGAGCACCGGTGACCGGGCCCCCGACCCCGTACCGCCGCCCGTGACCGGGGCGGCGAGCTCGATCTCCTGCTGGCTTCGACGACACCGGGCGCTGTGCTGCCCGGCGGTGACATGAGGGACAACTCCCCGGGGGCCGCTGTCGTCACGATCTCCGTCGCCCGTTCAGCGGAACGAGTGACCTGCGCGGCCGTGTCGGGACTTCCCGCGCGCCGGAGGTGTGGCAAGGGGCCGGACCGGGGTAGAGGCGGTCTCGTGCCCGGACCCGGACCCCGCGTGGCCATGCTGCACGGGCGCGCCGACCCCAGCCGCGACGGCGTCGCCGACTACACGGGCCGCCTGACCGAGGCCCTGCGGGCGGCGGGGACCGAGGTCCTCGACGTCCCGGTGGACCCCGGACCCCGCGGCGCCGTGGCGGCGGCACGAGCGGTCCGCGCCGGCGCCGTCGGCGTCGTCCACCTCCAGTTCGCGCCCTCGGCCTTCGGGTTCTCCGCGTGGCCCGGCGCAGCCCTGGCGGACCTGCTCGCGACGCGGCCGCTGGTGACGACGGTCCACGAGTACGGCTGGTGGTCGTGGGCACCCCGGATCCCGCAGCGCCTCTGGGACCCGCTCGAGCGGGCGCGGCTGCTCGACCGCGAGACCGGGCGGCTCGTGCCGCGCAGCGCCGCCGTCGTCACCACCAACGCCGAGCACGAGCGCGCGCTGCGCGAGCGCTTCCCCGCCGTCGGGGTACACCGCCTCCCGATCCCGCCGAACGTCACCGTCGTGCCCGGCACCGACCGCGCCGCGACCCGCGCGCGGTGGTCGGTGCCCGAGTACGCCGAGGTGGTCGCGTTCTTCGGGTTCGTGCACCCGGTCAAGGGCCTGCGCTACCTCGTCGACGCGGTGGCCCGCCTCGCCGACGAGCACCCCCGCCTGCACCTGCTGGTCCTCGGCGGCTTCACCTCCCTCGCGCTGCCCGCCGACGAGGCCGCCGCCTTCCGCGGCGAGCTCACCGCCCACGTCGCGGCGGCCGGGGTCGCGGACCGCGTGACGATCACCGGGCACCTCCCGGCCGCGGAGGTCTCCGCCGCGCTGGCCGCGGCCGACCTCGCCGCCTTCCCGTTCACCGCCGGGGCCACCACCAAGTCCGGCGCGCTGCTCGCCGCGCTCGACCACGGCCTGCCGACGATCGTCACCCGGCGCCCCGCCCAGGGTCCCGACGCCGAGCTCGTCGACGGCCGGACCGTCGTCGTCGCCCCCGCCGTCCGCGACGCCGACGTCCTCGTCACCGCGCTGCGCCGCCTCCTGGACGACCCGCTCCTCGCCGAGACCGTCGGGGCCGCCGGCCGGGAGCTGCTCGCCGGGCGGGACTGGGACACCCTCGCCGCCCGCCACCGCGAGGTCTACGCCGAGGTCGGGCGGTGAGGACCCTCGTCGTCGACCTGCTCGGCGGGCTCGGCGACCTCGTCATGGTCCTGCCGTCGGTGCACGCGCTCCGCGACGCCGACCCGGCCGGCGAGCTCGTCGTGCTCACCCACGCCCCGGGCGCGGTGCTGCTCGAGCGGGACCCCGCGGTGACCGCGGTCCGGCTCGCCGAGCCCCACGACGAGCGCCGCGCGGTCGAGCTCGCCCTGGCCGACCTGGCCCCCGACCTCGTCGTCACCACCACCCGCTTCGACGGCATCGGCGACCTGGTCGACGACGACGCGGCCGCCCGCGGCACCCGCGCGGTGTCGAACGTGTGGCGCTCGCCGCCGCCCGACGAGCTCGTCGGGGAGCGCTACCAGCGGATCCTCGCGGACGAGGGCGTGATCGGCCCCGGGATCCGCCCGCCGCGGGTCGTCCTCGGCGAGGACGAGCGGGCCGCCGGCCGGGCGGCCACCCGCTCGCTGGCCGACGGCACCGTGCTGCTCGTCCCCGGCGCCGGGATGGCCGTGAAGCGCTGGCCCGACGAGCACTGGGCCGAGCTGGCGCGCGCGCTGCGCGACGGGGGCCGCCCGGTGGCGGCCGTGGGCGACGTGGCCGGGGTGACCCCGCTCCCACCGACCGACCTGCGGGGGCTCGCCGCGCGCTTCGCCGCGCTCGGGGAGCGCGGCGGCGTCGTCGTCGGCGGCGACACCGGTCCGGTGCGCGTGGCGGCCGCCGTCGGCGCGCCCACCGTCGCGCTCTTCGGGCCCACCCTCGCCGTCCGGTACGGGCTCGAGGAGGGCCGGAACCTGCAGGGGTTCCCGGCGTGCCCGCACCGCCGCCCGACCGCGATCACCGAGCAGGTGTGCTGGTGGGACGCGGGGTGCCCGCTCTCGACGACCGGTCCGGCCTGCCTCGAGGAGCTCCCGGTCGCGACGGTGGCCGCCGCCGTGCGGGCGGGTGCCGCGACGGCGGGTGCCGTCGAGATCGGGTAGCAAGGACACATGCGCTATCTGGAGCTGCCGACGGCGAAGCGTTGGTCGGCCATCGGGCTCGGGACGTGGCAGTTCGGGTCGAGCGAGTGGGGCTACGGCGGCGACTACGCGTCGGGCCCCGACTCCGAGGCCGCGCGGATCGTGGCCCGCGCGCTCGAGCTCGGCATCACCGTCTTCGACACCGCCGAGGTCTACGGCTTCGGGCGCAGCGAGCGCATCCTCGGCGACGCCCTCGACGCGGCGGACGCGGACCCGTCGACCACGGTGGTGGCGTCGAAGCTCCTCCCGGTGCTGCCGGTGGGGCCGATCGTCGAGCAGCGCGGCGTGGCGAGCTCGGGCCGCCTGCGCCGCACCCTGGACCTCTACCAGGTCCACCAGCCCAACCCGCTCGTCGGCGACCGTCGCACGATGCCCGGGATGCGCACCCTGCAGGCCGCCGGCGTCGTCGACGAGGTCGGCGTGTCGAACTACTCGCTGGACCGCTGGCAGGACGCCGAGTCCGCGCTGGGGTCCCGGGTGATCTCCAACCAGGTGCAGTACAGCCTGGTCTCGCGCGACCCCGAGCGGGAGCTGCTCCCCTACGCCGCGGAGGCGGGCCGGGTGGTCATCGCCTACAGCCCGCTCGCGCAGGGCCTGCTCTCGGGCAAGTTCGACGCCGAGCACCGGCCCGCCAACCGGATCCGTCAGCTGAACCCGCTGTTCCTGCCCGAGTCGCTGCGGCGGGCGCAGCCGCTGATCTCGACGCTGCGCGAGATCGCGGACGTCCACGACGCGACGCCCTCGCAGGTCGCGCTCGCCTGGACGATCCACCGCCCGGAGGTCGTCGCGATCCCCGGCGCGTCGAGCGTGGCGCAGCTGGAGAGCAACTGCGCGGCCGCCGAGATCGTGCTCGCGCCCGACGAGTGGGCCGCGCTGGGTGACGCGTCCGACCGGTTCACGCCGGTGGCGGGCCTCTCCGCGGCCGCCGGGGTGGTCCGGAGCCTCCTGCCGTTCGGCTGACGGGGCCTCAGCCCAACGCCGGCTCCACCAGCACCCGCAGCGCATCGCAGCCGGTCTCCACACCGCGGCGCAGGCGGTCCGGGTCGGTCTCGAGCGGGTTGATCGTGTTCGCGCCCTCCGGCGGGCGGACCTCGAGCAGGTGCGGGGGCTCGTCGACGCCCTCGTCGCCGGAGATCGAGCTCGCCTTCGCCAGCCACTCGTCGTCGGCGCGCCTGGTCTCGAGGCGTCGGCCCAGCACGTGCACCAGGCCGGGCACGCGGGCCTCGCCGAGCCGGGCGACGAGGGCCTTCTCCAGCCGGGTCGCGTCGATGGCCTCCTGGTCGGCGCGCCGGGTGCGCAGCATCAGCACGTGCGTGGCGCCCTGGTCGAGCGCGGTGTGGAACGGCAGCGGCTCGGCGACCGCGGCGTCGACGAGCCGCCGGCCGCCGATCTCGATCGGGAGCCCGGCCAGCAGCGGGACGTTGGCCGAGGCCTGCAGGGCGCGCTTGAGGGACTCGTCGTCGGTGATGGTGTCGTACAGGTCGACCGCCTCGCCGGTGTCGACGTCGGTCGCGACGGGGTGCAGCGGCACCTCGGCGTCGACGATGTCGGACCACCGCACCGGGATGACCTTCTCCCCGACGGTGTGGATGAGGTACTCGACGTCCACGACCGGGCCGCCGCGCAGCCCGCGCGTCGGCTTGGTCACCCGCTGCATCAGCCCGGGCTCCCACCAGCCCGCGCAGCACTTCTCGGTCTGGCCCCCGACGAGCCAGCTGCCCGCGAGCGCCCCGGCCGAGGCGCCGTACACCGCGTCGAAGCACCGCGCGAGGCCCAGCCGCTCGAGCCCCAGCACCATCCCCGAGGAGTAGGTCGCCCGGCTGCCGCCGCCCTCGATCGCGAGGACCAGGCGGTGCCCGTCGGTGCGGTCCCCCGGACCGGAGCCCTCCTCCCGGCGGGCGGCGAGCACCTCGAGGACGCGATGGGGCCGGGGCACGGGGGCATCATGTCGGGCATCCCGTGTGAGGGCGACACGGAGGTCGGAGTCGGACACGGGCCGACCCCGACCTCCGGTGGGGGATGGCCACCGGCTCAGCGCGCCCGGCGCTCCAGGACCACGCGGTCGATCTCCTGGCCGGTGTCGGTGATCGTGCGCAACGTCATCGTGGTGGGCTGACCCGGCCCGGGCGGGGGCGCGACGTCGACGGTGACGTAGGCGTAGTCGAGGTAGCGCGCCTGCGACCAGTCGACCGCGTCGGGGATCTTCGACTTGGCGCCCGTGGCCTGGTAGCTCACGACGTTCACCCCGCTGTCCGGGCCGGTGTTGCCCCGGTAGCGGTCGGTCTCGGTCGGCTGCCAGCCGTAGCGCGGGCGACCGCCCGACCCGACGCACACGTACGTCGTGCCGTCGGTCTCCGGCCGCACGGTGGCCCCGTCCGGGGCCTGCACCGTGGAGCGGCCCCGCCGGATCGGGTTGGACCGCTCGTACTGGTGGTTGTGGCCCTGCAGCGCGAGGTCGACCGAGAACTCGTCGAACAGCGGCGCGACCGCCGCCCGCACCCCGGCGTCGGAGGCGTGCGTGGACGACGTCGCGAAGGCGCAGTGGTGGAAGAAGGCGACGACGAAGTCGACGGTCGGGTCGGCGCGCAGCGTCGTGAGCGTCTGGCGCAGCCACGCCGTCTGGGCGCCGCCGGAGTAGCCGGCGTTGGTGGGGATCTCCATCGAGAGGTCGTTGGCGTCCACGCTGACGATCCCGACGTTGCCGTAGCGCATCGAGTACACGCTCGGGCAGGCGCTGGGCCCGGTGCGCGGCAGGTCGAGCCGCGCCGCGTGGCCGCCGTAGCCGTGGCTCGCGCCCCGGCCCCGGTTGTCGTCGTAGAGCGCCTCCATGTCGTGGTTGCCCGTCGCGAACATCCACGGCGTGGACGCGGCGCTGCGCTCGATCAGCCCGAAGTAGGTCGTCCACACCGTCGGGTCGAAGCTGTCGAACCCGGTCGGGCTGCTCGAGGTGCCGGTGCTCTTCACGGGCTGGCCGTTGCCCGAGGGGTCGGCGTAGCAGATGTCGCCCGCGAGCAGGTGGAACGCCGGGCGCGTCGCGGCGATCCGGTCGACCATCGACGTGGAGGGCGTCATGGTCCGGCGGGTGTCGTCGGGCTTGTAGTAGCCGTTGGTGAACCCGGACAGCCCGCTCGGCGGCACCATGTCCACGCCCTGGTCGGCGAACGCGCTGAAGCTCCACGGCGCGGTCGGCGTGCGCGGTGCGGTCCGGAAGGTCGCGGTCGCGGTCGTCGTCCCGTCCGGCAGCCGGAAGCGGTAGTCGTAGGCCGCACCGGGCGCCAGCCCGGTCGCCGGGGCGTGCACGAAGTACTGGTCGCTCGCCCGGATCGAGCCGTCGGCCTGCGGGACCTGCGAGACGAGGTGGCGGACCTCGACGGGGATCCGGGCGCCGAACTGCCCGTTCTGGCCGAGGTCGACGACCATCGCGCCGCTCGGCGGGGGCGCGGTCAGCTCACCGGACATCGACATCGAGCTCGTCGGGTCGTCGCCGAACGACAGGTGGCGCCCGACCACCGCCACGGGCGCCTGGGACGCCTGGGCGCACGCGGCGAGCGTCCACGGCGACGAGGCGAGCCCGAGGGCGGCCACGACCCCGGAGCCCTGCTTCAGCGCGGAGCGCCGGGTCACCGGGTGGCGACGGAGGAAGCCCGAGATCCAGTCGTGCTGCTCGGCGACGGTCATGTGCTCGGCGAGGTCGGCGGGCACGCCGACGTCGGGGGCCTCGCCACGGGGGGTGCGCGTCACGGACGGGAGCGTCACCCGGGCGTGACCGGTCCGCGACCCGGCGTCGGCGAACACGGGGTGAACTCGTCGCGCGGCGCTGCGGTGTCGGGGGAGCGCGCCATGATGGGAGGCATGAGTCCGGTCACCCGCCTGCTGCGTCGGGCCGTCGGCCTGCCGGCGCCGCGCACCCCCCGTGTCCGCGTCGTCCGGGACGTGGCGGTGCCGATGCCCGACGGGGTGGTGCTGCGCCACGACCGGTACGTCCCCGCGGGCGTCACCCGCGGGCCGGTCGTGCTCGTCCGCAGTCCCTACGGCCGTGCCGGGTGGATCGGCGCGGTGTTCGGGCGGCTCGTGGCCGAGCGGGGCCACCAGGTGGTCGTCCAGTCGGTGCGGGGCACCCGGGACTCGCAGGGTGAGCTGTCCCCGTTCGACGAGGCCGACGACGGCGTCGCCACGGTCCGCTGGCTGACCGCCCAGCCCTGGTGCGACGGGCGGGTGGCCACCCTGGGCCCGAGCTACCTCGGCATCACCCAGTGGGCCCTCGCTCCGGACGCCGGGGACGCGCTGCGGGCGATGGGCACGATCGTCACCGCCTCCCAGTTCCGGGACCAGACCTACCCGGGCGGCACCTTCTCGCTGGACAACGGGCTCTCGTGGGCCTCGATGATGCGCGCCCCGCAGCTGCGGCACCGGCTCGTCGAGGCCGTCCGCCACCGCGTGCGGGCGGGGTTCGCGACGGTGCCGCTGTCCCGGGCGGACATCGTGGCCGCGGGGGAGTCGATCGACTTCTTCCAGGACTGGCTGCGCGAGCAGGCTCCCGACTCCGCGTACTGGGCCAAGCGCTCGTACGCCGAGCGGGTCGGCGAGGTGGCGCGCCGCGGGGTCGCCGTGAGCATGACCGGCGGCTGGCAGGACATCTTCCTGCCCTGGCAGCTCGAGGACCACGCCACGCTGCGGGCGGCAGGCGCCCGGCCGCTGCTGCGGATCGGGCCCTGGGTGCACACCTCGCCCGAGGTGACGGCTGCAGGGCTGCGCGACGCGCTCGGCGTGTTCGACCGCGCCTTCGACACCGACACGGACGCCGCCGCCGACGACGAGGAGCTCCCGGTCCACCTCGAGCTGTCCGGCGGCGGGGGCGAGCGCCGCCTGCCGGACTGGCCTCCCGCCCACGTCGTCGAGCGCTCCTTCTACCTGCGCACCGACCACGGCCTCGACGACGAGGTCCCGACGGTGCCCGTGCGCGGCGGGGCGCACTGGGCCGGGACCCGCCTGCCCTACGACCCGCACGACCCGACGCCCGCCGTCGGGGGCCCCATCCTCTCCGGGCGGTCCGGTCCGCGGGACCAGACCGAGCTCGAGGCGCGCGAGGACGTCGTGGTGTTCACGGGGCCGGTCCTGCGCCACGACGTCGTCGCGCTGGGCCCGGTGAGGGCGACCGTCCACGTCCGCGCCGAGGTCGAGCACCTCGACGTCTTCGTGCGGGTGTGCGACGTCGACGAGGCCGGTCGCTCGGTCAACGTGACCGACGGGATCCGGCGCATCACACCGACCGACCCCGGCCCGGCGGCCGACGGCAGCGTGGCGGTCGCGATCGACCTCTGGCCCGTGGGGCACCGCTTCGCGGCCGGCCACCGCCTGCGGGTGCAGGTCTCCGGGGGCGCGCACCCCCGCTTCGCCCGCCATCCCGGCACCGGGGCCGCCCTCGGGGAGGCCGACGTCCTCGTCCCGCGCGAGCGGGAGATCCTCCACGACGCGGCCCACCCGTCCCGCGTGGTGCTCCCGGTCGAGCCCTGACCCGCGGCTCCGTGTACACCACGGACCATCGAGCGCCTCGCGCGCCACGGCACCGGCCGACGGCCCGCCGCGAGTAGAGTCGGACGTGCCGCCGGCTTCCGGCGGGACGCTCCCGGGCCCCTCCCCCCGGGCGTCCGGAGCGTCGAGCGGACCGGTCGTCCCCCCGGCCGGTCCGCTCCCCCGGCGGCGCCCGTCCCGGCGGGCCCGGGCCGGCGCGTTCCCCGCTCGTCCTGATCAGGGCGGAGCGGCGCGACGGCGGCGGAGGGAGTTGCGCACGCGGCCGTTCGGCTGACAATCTCGCGGAACTCCAGTCCTCCGGTTGAGCCCCCAGCCGAATCGACACTGCTCGCGACGACCGCCCCGGTTCCCCCGGCGCGGTGGCGGGGGACGACTCATGACGCACACGGCCACGGGCCCCGGGCGGACCATCCACGGCTCGGTGGGGTCCGTCACGCCCGCGCCCGTCCCGGACGAACCCGCCGGCGAGGACTTCGCCTCCCTGGGCCCGGTCTTCGTCGAGCACGCCGCGTGCCACCCGGACGACCCGCGCCGCGGCGAGCTGCGCGACCGCCTCGTCGTCGCGTACCTGCCGGTGGCCCGGAACATCGCCCGCCGCTTCGCGCGGCGCGGCGAGCCGACCGAGGACCTCGAGCAGGTCGCGACCGTCGGGCTGATGCACGCCGTCGACCGGTTCGACCCCGGACGGGAGCGCGACTTCCTGTCCTACGCGGTCCCCACGATCATGGGCGAGGTCCGGCGCTACTTCCGGGACTCCGCGTGGTCGGTCCGCACCCCCCGCAGCGTGAAGGACCGCTACCTCGCCGTCGGCACCGCCACGTCGGCGCTGTCCCAGCGGCTCGGGCGGGCCCCGACGGTGCCGGAGATCGCGACCCACCTCGGGCTCACGCGCGAGGAGGTGGCCGAGGCGGTCGCGGCGCACGGCTCGTACCACCCGGCCTCGCTCGACGAGACCCTCGGCGAGGGCGAGGACTCGTCGTTGGCGAACATCCTGGGCTCGGTCGACCCGGAGTTCGACCGGGTCGAGGTGCGCTCGCTCGTCCACTCACTCGTCGCGAGCCTGCCGCCGCGGGAGCGCACGATGCTCGCCCTGCGGTTCGTGCACGAGCAGACCCAGGCCGAGATCGCGTCGGTGCTCTGCATCTCGCAGATGCACGTGTCGCGGTTGCTCACGCGCACCCTGGCCCAGTTGCGGGCCCAGGTGGAGGCCCAGGTCCGGGCCGACGAGGGAGACGGACCACCGGTCGCGGTCTGACGCTGGGTGTCGATCTGCGGCGTGTGCCCACTCACACGGTCGCCCGAACCTCTAGTCTGACGTCACAACGTGACGGTCTGGTTACGGCGGGTCCGTTTAGAACCTGTTTGTTCACCAGTCTGGGTCGTTGATCGCATATCACCCGTGATGTCCGGCTCGCGGGCCGGCCCACTGGTGCGCACCATCCGCTGATCGCCGCCGACCCCGTCGGATGCGCTCACCGTCGCGACCCTGGAGACTCCATGTCCACCACCGCCGAAGGGCCCGTGCTCACCACGGGCACCGGGCTGCGCCGCACCGTCGGGTTCAGCGCGCTGATGTTCATCTCGCTCGGCTCGATCATCGGGTCGGGCTGGCTGCTGGGTGCTCTGACCGCCGCGAAGTCGGCCGGCGGCGCCTCGATCCTGTCCTGGATCCTCGCCGGGGTCATCGTCATCCTGCTGGCCCTCGTGCACGCCGAACTGGGCTCGACCTATCCGGTGGCCGGGGGCACGGCCCGCTACCCGCGGCTGGCCTTCGGGTCGATCGCCGGGTTCACGGCGGGCTGGGTCGGCTGGATCCAGGCCGTGGCCATCGCGCCCATCGAGGTCGAGGCCGCGCTGTCCTACCTCGACCACCTGGTGCACGGCCTCGTCGATGACAACGGCAACCTCACCGGCATCGGCTTCCTACTGGCCGCGGCGCTCATGGTCCTGTTCACCGGCATCAACCTGCTCGGGGTGGCCTTCCTCGCGGAGACCAACCGGATCACGGTGCTGTGGAAGATCGCGATCCCGGTGCTCACGGTGATCGTGCTGGTCTTCGTGTCCTTCCACGGGTCGAACTTCACCGCAGGCGGCGGCTTCGCCCCGTTCGGCGCGCACGGGGTGTTCGCCGCCCTGCCGCTCGGCGTGGTGTTCGCGCTGCAGGGCTTCGAGCAGGCCGCCCAGATGGGCGGCGAGGCGCGCAACCCGCAGCGGGACATGCCGCGGGCCCTGATCGGGGCCGTCGCGGTCGGCGTCGTGATCTACCTGGCCCTCGAGGTCGCGTTCATCGGTGCCCTCGACCCGGCCAACCTGGCGAACGGCTGGGCCGACCCGATCGGCAAGGGCGACTTCGGGCCGTACGTGACGATCGCCGGGGCCCTCGGCCTGACGTGGCTGTCGATCCTGCTCTACGTCGACGCCTTCATCTCGCCGGCCGGCACCGGGCTGGTCTACGTCGCGACCTCCGCGCGGCTGTCCTACGCGCTCAGCCAGTCCGGGTTCGCTCCCAAGGGCCTGTCGAAGATCTCCAAGCGCGGCATCCCCTGGGTGTCGACCGTCGTCGCCTTCATCGTCGGGATCATCGCGTTCCTACCGTTCCCGAGCTGGCAGTCGCTGGTCTCGCTCGTCACGTCCGCGACGGTGATCATGTACGGGTTCGCGCCGCTCACGCTGGCGGCCCTGCGCAAGGCCGACCCGGACCGGCACCGGCCCTACAAGATGCCCGCGGCCGTCGTCATCGCCCCACTGTCGTTCATCGCGGCCAACGAGATCATCTACTGGTCCGGGTGGACGACCCTCTGGAAGCTCTACGTCGCGATCGTCATCGGCTTCGTGCTCTTCGCGATCTACCGCGCGGTGCAGACCTCGCGCAAGGGCGTCCCGCCGGGGGCGAAGGACCTGCAGCTGCGCTCGCTGGGCTGGATCCTCCCGTGGCTGGGCGGGATCGGGATCATCTCGGCCTTCGGTCAGTACGACGCGGCGGTCACGGTCATCCCCGAGTGGATCGACCTGATCCTCGTCGCGGCCTGGTCGCTGGTCATCTACTTCCTCGCGGTGCGCATGGTGATGCCGCGCGAGGCGGTGGCGGAGCAGGTCGAGATCGAGGCGGCGGACGCGGCCAGTGAGCCGGAGGAGCTGCACGCGTAGTCCCCGGAGTTCGCCACGCACGACGGGCGGGTAGGCGGTCGGGGTGACCGCCGCCCGCCCGTCGTCGTCTCCGGTCGCGCGTGCCCGGGAGGTGCTCGCCGGGTGGCCCGGCCGGGCGGCGGGCCGCCTGCGGCAGGCCTGGGTGCGGATCGCCATGGACGGCGTCGTGGCCGTGGCGGCCTTCGTGATCGCCCAGGTCGTCCTGCGCCAGCCCACCCCGATCTTCGCGCCGATCGCCGCGATCGTCTGCCTCACCGACAGCGCCGAGAAGCGCGGCCGGCGGGCGGTGCGGTTGCTGCTCGGCGTCATCGCGGGCGTCATGGTCGGCGAGGGTGCGAGGCTCGTCGTCGGCAGCGGCTGGCTGCAGGTGGGCGCCGCCGTGGTCGTCGGGATGCTGGTGGTCTCGCTCGGCAGCATCAACCCGCTGGCCCTGTTGCAGTCCGGGATCGCCGCCCTCCTCGTCGTGGGGATCGGCTCGTCGCAGGCCGGGTGGCAGCGGCTCGCGAGCGCGGTGATCGGCGGGGCCCTCGCCCTGCTGGTCAGCCAGGTGCTCGTCACGCCGAGCCCGGTGCGTCGCCTCGCCGACGCGGCCGCGACGGCGCTGCGGGAGATCGCCGACGGGCTCGACGAGGTGGCGGGCGCGCTGCGTGCGGTGGCCCACGGTGACCCGGACGGGGCCGCGTCGGCGCGGCACGCGGCGGAACGCCTGCGGGGCGCCCACGCGGACGTGGCCGCCGTGCTCGAGGCCCGCGAGACCTCCGAGCGGCTCGCCCGGTCCACGGTGCGGGGGCGGCGCGAGCGCGGCCCGCTGGCGGCGATGCTCCGTCGGCTCAGCGGGCTGGAGTACGTGCACGCGGGTGCGGTCCTGCTCGCCCGGACCGCCGCCGACGTGGCCGAGCGCGGTGACGAGGTGCCCGCCGATCTCGTCGACGGCGTGGCCGACATCGCCGGCGTGGTCCGGGCGCTGGCCGAGAACCCCCGCGACGCGGACCCGGTCGCGGGGCGCGGCCGCCCGGGCGACGCCCACGGCATCGCGGACGCGCTGGCCCGCACCGACCCCGACGCGTGGTCGTCCGGCCCGGCCCCGCTCGCGTCGCAGCTGCACCTGCTCGCGCAGGACGTCGACGCGCTCACCGACCCGCCGCGCAGGCAGCCGGTGGGCTGAGGGGTCGCCGGCACGGCAGGATGCCGCCGTGGCGAAGGACGAGGACGACGCGGCTCCGGAGGCCCCCGACGTCGAGGACGCCGCGGACGAGCTCTACGGGCTGCACCCCGACCACTTCGTCCCGCGCCGCACCGAGCTCGTCAAGGCGGCCCGGGCGGCGAAGGACAAGGACGCGGCGAACGCCATCGGTGCGCTGCGAAAGCCGTCGCTCGGGGCGTGGCTGGCCAACGTGCTGGCCCGCGAGTCGCCCGACGAGGTCGCGGCGCTCGAGGAGCTCGGCGCCTCGCTGCGCTCCGCCCAGGAGGAGCTCTCCGGGGACGCGCTGCGCACCCTGACCCGGCAGCGCCGGGAGCTCGTGGGCGCGCTGGTCGCGCGGGCGCGGCGGCTGGCGCGCGCCGACGGCGTCGGGGTCGGGGACTCGGTGGCGCGCGACCTCGAGAACACGATCGCCGCCGCGCTCGCCGACGACGGGGCCGCTCGCGCCTTCGCGGCGGGCCGGTTGACGACGGCGCTCGAGCCCGGCGTCGGGTTCTCCGGAGGGGTGGAGCCGTCCCGGTCGGTGCGCCGGCCCCCGCCGCCCCGGGGTTCGGGAACCGCCCACCGGCCGCCGCCGAGGCGGGAGCAGGGGTTGTCGGGATCCTCGGGGTCGTCCGTGGAGGCCGGGTCCGCCGCGGACGGGCGCACGGCCGAGGACGAGCGCGCGGCCGAGGAGGAGCGCGCGGCCGAGGAGGAGCGGGCGCGGGCCCGCGAGGCGGCCGAGCGGGCCGTGGAGCGGGCACGCGAGGAGCGCGACGACGCCGAGCGCGCCGCCGAGCGTGCGCGGACGCGGGCCGAGCAGGCCGAGTCCGACCACACCGAGGCCGCCGACGCCGTCACCTCACTGCGCGAGCGCCTCGAGCGCGCCGAGGCCGAGGAGGAGTCGGCCCG
>NZ_JBVPVA010001011.1:0-10766 GCF_055612215.1 Actinomycetospora sp.
GAAGGTCGAACCGGTTCCCGGGCGGCTCCAGACGCCGGCGCTGCCACCGTGATTCGCCGCCACATGCTGCACGATGGCCAACCCGAGCCCGCTCCCCCCGGTCGCGCGGGATCTGGCCGGATCGATCCGGAAGAAGCGCTCGAAGACCCGATGCTGGTGCTCCGGGGCGATGCCGATGCCGCGATCGGTCACCGAGATCTCGACGCCGTCCGTGCCGTCGGCCCCCCGGACCCGCCGGCGCCGCACCGAGACCGACGACCCGCTCGGCGAGTAGGCGACGGCGTTCTCCAGCAGGTTCGCCAGGGCGGTGACCAGCAGCGTCGACTTCCCGGACACCTCGAGCCCGCTCGGCGCGTCGAGGGTGAGGTCGGTACCGGCGGTCTCGGCGGAGACGCGGACGCGGGCGACGGCCCGCGAGATCACGTCGTCGACGTCGACCGGGTCGAGCTCGGGCAGCGGCTCGGCGCCCTGCAGGCGGGAGAGCTCGATGAGCTCGGTGACGAGGGCCCCCATCCGGCGGGACTCGTGGAGGATCTTCGTCGCGAAGCGGGTGACCTCCTCCGGGTCGTCGGCGTCGAGGACCGCCTCGGCGAGCACGCCCATCGCGCCCACCGGCGTCTTGAGCTCGTGGCCGACGTTGGCCACGAAATCGCGCCGCACGGCCTCGAGCCGGACGGCCGCGGAGGTGTCGGACGCCTCCACCACCACGAAGCCGTCCCCGAGCGGCCCGAGCCGCGCGATCACCGACTGCGGCGTCCGGCGGGCCGAGGAGGGCGGGGAGAGATCGATCTCGGCGCTGCGGCCGGTCTCCGACACCTTGGCGGCCGCCTCCGCCACGCGGTTCTCGGGCCGGGCACCGACGACCGCGCCGAGCACCTCGGCGCGGTCGTTGGAGAGGACGACGTCCCCGAAGCGGTTGATGACCGCGAGCCCGGCGTGCGAGCGGCGCACGATCCGGGCGAGCAGTTCGGCCACCGTCGGGCCCGTCGCGACGACCGCCGCCCGCGTCCGGCGCTTCCACCGGGCGACGGAGGCGCCGACGACGAGGCCCACGACCGCCGCGAGCACGGCGGCCAGGACGGTCACGTACGCCGGGACGGCCACGCCGCGATCGTATGGGTGTCACCGCGGATCCCACCCACGTCCGACCGCCGTTGGTGACCGGTCCAACCCCCGGGCGGGTGACTGTTGGCGACCCGTTCAGGTGGTGTTCACCGATGCGGGCCCTACCGGCCCTGGTTCGCCACCGCCGCGATCGCGTCCTGCGCGGCGTCGGGGTCGAGGTAGGTGCCGCCCGGGTTGGTCGGCGTGAGGTCGTCCCCGGCCTCGGTGAGGTCGTAGCGCAACGGGATACCGGTGGGGATGTTGAGGCCCGAGATGGTCTCGTCGTCGACACCGTCGAGGTGCTTGACGACCGCGCGCAGCGAGTTCCCGTGTGCGGCGACGAGCACGGTGCGGCCGGCGCGCAGGTCCGGCACCACGGCCTCCTGCCAGTACGGCAGCAGCCGCTCGAGGACGTCCTTGAGGCACTCCGTGCGGGGCAGGGCGTCGCCCAGGTCGGCGTAGCGCGGGTCGCCGGTCTGGGCGTACTCGTCGTCGGGGTCGATGGGCGGGGGCGGGGTGTCGTAGGAGCGCCGCCAGATCTGGAACTGCTCCTCGCCGTAGGTCTCCATCGTCTGCTTCTTGTCCTTGCCCTGCAGCGCCCCGTAGTGCCGCTCGTTGAGCCGCCAGTCGCGGCGCACCGGGATCCAGTGCCGGTCGCAGGTGTCGAGCGCGATCTGGGCCGTCGCGATGGCCCGCCGCAGCAGCGACGTGTGCAGGACGTCGGGCAGCAGCCCGGCCTCGGTGAGGAGCTCACCGCCCCGGCGGGCCTCCTGCTCGCCGGTGTCGGAGAGGGGCACGTCGACCCACCCGGTGAAGAGGTTCTTCTCGTTCCACTCGCTCTGCCCGTGCCGCAGCAGCACCAGCGTGCCCACAGTCATGGCGCGGAACCCTGCCAGGTCGGGCGCCCGGCCGGGACCCTCGCGGGCCGGCGACGCGCGTGAGATGCGACGGGCCCGGGTAGACGGCCCGCGAACACGTGGCACGCCGGGCGGGCCGGGACATACTGCGCTCGATCCGGGCAGTGACGGACCAGACCCCAGCACGAGGAGCAGCGATGAACGACGACGACATCACGACCTCCGGACACGGGCCCGCCGACGGCGGCGCCGACGGGGGCGCGGACGGCGGAGCCGACGGCGGTGCGGACGGTCGCGCCGGGCACGGCCCGGCCGACGGCGGCGCGTCCGGTGGCGGTGCCGACGGCGGTGCCGATGGCGGTGCGGACGGCGGCGCGGGTCACGGCCCGGCCGACGGCGGCGCGTCGGGCGGCGGCGCCGACGGCGGAGCGGACGGGGGCGCCGACGGCGGTGCCGACGGGTCCGCCGGTCACGGCCCCGCGGACGGTGGCGCCCGTGGCGGCGGCGCTGACGGTGGAGCCGACGGCGGCGCTGACGGTGGAGCTGACGGTGGAGCCGACGGCGGTGCCGGCCACGGTCCGGCCGACGGTGGCGCCCGCGGCGGCGGTTCCGACGGTGGAGCCGACGGCGGCGCCTGAGCGAATGGCGGTTCTCGGACGTTGAGTGTCAGGAAAGTCCCGTTCCTGGCACTCAACGTCCGGAAAGCCCCGTTGATCCGACGGCCCCACCCCACCCTCCGGACGCCAGAGAGACGACCAGCATGACCAGCACCGACCGCCCGTTCCTACGCCGCGCCGTCGCGGGCGACCTCGACGCGTTCGCGCAGGAGGCCTGGGGCCGGCAGGCCGTGCTCTCCCGGCGGGACGACCTCGCGAAGGACCGCGGGACGACGGACGAGCCGGGGTTCGGCGACCTCTTCTCCCTCGACGCGGTCGACGAACTGCTCGCCCACCGCGGGCTGCGCACGCCGTTCCTGCGCATCGCCAAGCAGGGCACGGTCGTCGACTCGAAGCACTTCACCGGCGACGGCGGGGTCGGCGCGGAGGTCTCCGACCAGCTGCGCGACGACCGCGTCGCCGCGCTCTTCGCCGACGGTCACACCGTGGTGCTCCAGGGCGTGCACCGCACCTGGGCGCCGGTCACCGAGCTGGCGAGCGGCCTCAACGCCGACCTCGGCCATCCGGTCCAGGTCAACGCCTACGTCACGCCCGCCTCCTCGACCGGGTTCTCCGCGCACTACGACGTCCACGACGTCTTCGTCCTGCAGATCGCGGGCACCAAGCGCTGGCACGTCCACGCCCCCGTGCACCCCGACCCGCTGCGCACCCAGCCCTGGAACGACCACGCCGCCGCCGTCCGGGCCCGCGCCGCCGAGGAGCCCCTCCTCGACGAGGTTCTGCACCCCGGCGACGCGCTCTACCTGCCGCGGGGCTACCTGCACTCGGCCACCGCCCAGGGCGAGGTCTCCGCGCACCTGACCGTCGGGGTCCACGTCGTCACCCGCCACGCCCTGCTCGAGACCCTGCTCGCGGGCCTGGCCGACGACCCGGAGCTGCGCGGCTCCCTCCCGCTCGGCGTCGACGTCTCCGACCCGGCCGCGCTCGCCCCGCACCTCGAGGTGGTCGCCCGCCGCGCGGCCGAGCACTTCACCGACCGGTCGCACGACGACGCCCGCGCCGCGCACGCCGCGCGCCGGCTCCGGGGCCGCGTGTGGTCGGGGAACCGGCCCGAGTCGCTGCGCCCGCTGCGCCAGGCCGCGGCCGTCCACGCCCTCGGACCGGACTCCGTGGTGCGTCTGCGCCACGGACTGCGTCACCGCGTCCTGCCCCCGGCCGCCGACGGCGCCCCGGTGCGGCTCGAGCTGCCCGACCGGACGCTGGAGCTGCCGGCCGCCGCCGCGACGCCGCTCGCGGCGCTGCTCGACGGGGCGCCGGTCCGCCTCGGCGACGTGCCGGAGGCCGACCCCGGCGACGCGGTCGTCGTCGCGCGGCGTCTCCTCACCGAGGGCGTCCTGGTGACGCCGGACTCGGCCGGCCGGACATCGGCACCCGAGGGTGGCGTTCCGGGCGACCCCGGAGGTACGACGGACACGTGACCGCCTCGGACGCCCTGACCCAGCCCGCCGAGGCGGCCGTGCCGTTCCGCTGCTCGGAGGCGGCCCGCGAGCGCGAGGACCCGCTCTTCGCGTCCGCGCCACCCGCGCGCTGTTGGGTGCTCGTCGAGCACCCCGGGCCGTGGGGAGCGCAGGCCCTCGGCGGAGCGGGGTTCGCCGACGACGTCGTCGACGGGATCGACGCCTTCTGCCGCGCCCACCAGGCCCGGTTCCAGCTCATCCGACGCCCTTCCGCCCGCGGCGTGCCCACCGAGGCGGGCGGCCGGTTCGCGGTCGTCGACTGCCGGCCGGGCCACGAGTCGGTCCGGTGGGGCCGCGTCGACGCGCCCGAGGCGCTGCCCGCCGCCCTGGCCGACCTCGAGCACTCGACGGAGCCCTCCGACGAGCCGGTCTACCTGGTCTGCGCGCACGGGCGCCACGACGCGTGCTGCGCGATGCGCGGCCGGCCCGTCGCGGCGGTGCTCGCCGCCACGCACCCCGACCGCACCTGGGAGACGACGCACACCGGCGGCGACCGGTTCGCCGCGAACCTCGTCCTGTTGCCCCACGGCCTCGTCCTCGGGCGCGTCCCGGCGACGGAGGCCGTCGCCATCGCCGAGCGCTACACGGCCGGCGAGGTCGACCCGCACCTGGTCCGCGGCCGGGCCGGGCTGGCGCCGCCGGTGCAGGGCGCGCAGCACCACGCCCGCCTCGCCCTCGGCGAGCACCGCGTCGAGGCGTTGGCCCCGCTCGACGTCCGGCAGGACCCGGAGGACGCGCACCGCTGGACGGTACGGCTACAGGCCCCCGACGGGACCGGCGAGCTCGAGGTCGTCGTCCGGGAGCGGTGGATCTCCTCACCGACCCCGCTGACGTGCGGCGCGGGGCGGGCGGCGTCGATGCGGACCTACGACCTCGTCGCCCTCGACGGGCCCGGCATCGGCACCGACGCCAGGTCCACCCGGCCGTAGCGACCCGGGCCGACGTCCCACGCGCGCATCAGGCGCCGGTGCAGCGGGCGCTCCACGAACCGCGTGAGGAGCCAGCCCGCGAGCACCCCGGTGAGGATCATGAACCCGGTCTGGAGGGTCGGGCCGACCCCGAGCTGCTGCAGCCGGCGCATGACGACGTAGCCCACGGTCTGGTGGGTGAGGAACACCCCGTAGGAGATGCCGGCCAGCCACGTGATCGCCCGGCGGCCCACCGGCGGGATCCAGCGGTCCCAGTCGGGTCCGAGCGCGGCCCCCGTCATCGCGAGGATCCCGAGGGCGATGAGCCCGACGGCGATCCAGTCGGTGCTCCACCCCGCGGTGGGGTCGAGCACCGAGGTCTGCAGCGCGTGCTCGGCGACCGCCACGAGCTCGATCGCGACGAAGTGCCGGCGCCCCAGTCGCCCGGTGGACACCATCCACACCGCGACCCCGGCGACGAACAGGTGCCACCGGAAGATGCCGGCCCCGTCGGCGAGCATCGCGTAGTACGAGCCGGGCGCGCGCGTGGCGAGGTGGTGCCACTGCAGGGCCGGGACGATCAGCGCCGCCCACATCAGCACCCGCAGCCCGACCCCGCGTCCGAGCCGGCCGCGCCAGATCACCGCGGCGAGACAGAAGGCCATGAGCTGCAGCGGGATCGTCCAGTACGAGCCGTCGACGTAGCCCCAGCGCCCGTCCCAGTGCCAGAGCATCAGCAGGTTGGCGACCAGGTCGCGCTTGCCCGGGAGGTACCAGCCGTCCGGGGCGAGGTAGCGCAGGAAGATCCAGGCGTTCACGGTCGCCACGAAGAACGCCGGCATGAGACGGGCGATCTTGCCCCACCACCAGCGGGCGGTCCCGCCGCGCCGCGCTCCCCCACGACGGACCGTCGCGGCCACGAAGTACGCGGAGAGCACCAGCAGCAGGCTCGCCCCGACCTGGTGCGGGAAGACGAGGTTCTTCGGGATGATGTCGTGGTAGACGAGCGGCCCGATGAACGTCGAGTGGTAGAGGATCACCAGCAGCACGAACACGACCCGCAGGACGTCCCAGGACAGCCGGCGTCCGGAGCCACCCGCGGTCCGCTCCGTGCGCGCGGGCGCCGCCGTGGCGGCCCCGTCCGACGTCAGGACGGGCGCGGCCACGGCCTCGACGGCCTCCGTGGCCTCTGCCGGTCTCGCGAAGTCGGTCACCGCGGCGGACGTTATCAACGCACGGCGACCGTCAACTCACGAGGCGTCGCGCTCCGCGCTCGACGGCCGCTCTGCGGCTGCGTCCGGGCGAGCGGTCCCGCTCGGCCGTTCGGGGGTCGACGGAGCGGCCGGTCCCGGGCTCGCGGTCGTCCCGGGCTGCCCCGGAGCGGACGAGGTGTGGGCGCGGTCGTCCTCCTGCAGGCCCCGCGTCTCCGCCTTGAGGATGCGCATCGACTGGCCGAGCCCGCGGGCCATGTCGGGCAGCTTCCGCGAACCGAACAGCAGGAGCACCACGACGATCACGATCGCCCAGTGCACCGGGCTCAGTGATCCCATCGCACACACACCTTCCGGGCCTCGCGGGGCGACGGCAGCCGCCGTCTCGGGCCCGAGGGTAGCCCCGTCGCGGTGAGCGTACGGCGAAGAGCCGGTGACGCCGCGGCATCTGGCGCGCAATCCGCCGGAAGTGTGTGCTCCGCGAGGTTTGACGAGCATCATGGTGGGGCGACGTAGGGCCTGCATCCGTTCCCCGCGGCTCACCCCGGAAGGGCAATCTCCATGATCATCTTGACCATCCTCGGCTGGATCGTCTTCGGGCTCATCGTCGGGTTCATCGCCCGCGCGCTGGTCCCCGGCAAGGACAACATCGGCATCCTGCCGACGATCGCGCTGGGCATCCTCGGCTCGGTGGTCGGCGGCCTCCTCGGCTCGCTGCTGTTCGCGCCGCACCAGCTCTCGTTCAAGAGCCCGGTCGGCTGGATCGGGTCGATCATCGTCGCGATCATCCTGCTGGTGGTCTACAACCGCGTCACCGGCCGCAAGCGCGTCCGTCGCTGACCCGTCCGCTCGCAGGGTCCCGCCGGGCGCCCCGGAATCCGTGGGCGCCCGGCTCGGTTGTGCACGATCGAAGCGACCGGAAGGCCGGTCGTCCCCGAACACCGAGCCCCCTGGAGGCCAGGATGCCGAGCCGTGACGCGACCACCCACTGGGAAGGCGGACTGCAGGACGGGACGGGGCAGGTGACGCTGGACTCCTCGAACGCCGGGCAGTTCGACGTCTCGTTCCCGACCCGCGCCGAGGACCCGCACGGCCAGACCAGCCCCGAGGAGCTCATCGCCGCGGCGCACTCCTCGTGCCTGGCCATGAACCTCTCGGGCGTGCTCGGCGGCGAGAACCTCCGGGCCTCCTCGATCGACGTGAGCTCCGAGGTCACCCTCTCCCCGGCCAAGGGCGGCGGCTTCGAGATCAGCGGAGTCGCGGTCACGCTGCGCGCCAAGGTCGACGGCGTGGACGAGGCGAAGTTCAAGGAGCTGGCGAAGACCGCCGAGCAGACCTGCCCGGTGTCCAAGGCGCTCGCCGGCACCACGATCACGCTGGACGCGGCCCTCGAGAACTGAGCTCCGCACCTCCGCCTGCACGAGCGGCCGGTTCTTGACCTTCGAGGGTCACGAACCGGCCGTTCGTGCGTTCCGGGCCGGGGCTCGGCCGACCGGGAGACGCCTCACGGCGAGGGTCCAGGTCCGGGCCGTCGGTGTTCTCGCCGCCATGCTGCGGGAGGCATCCCGTAGGCCGCTCGGAATCGTCGGCTGAAGTGCGTGGGATCGGAGAATCCCCACCGGGCGGCGGTGTGGGAGATGGTGGCCGATCCGGCGCCCGGGGACGGGGCCTGCAACTCCCGACGAGCGCCTTCGAGGCGCTCACGCATCACCCATTCCATGAGGGTGGTCTCCCGGTCCGACCACAGATTGTGGAGAGTGCGCACCGAGACGTGGTGGGTCTGCGCGACACGCTCAGGAGACAACCGGGCATCACGCAGGTTCTGGCGCAGGTAGGTCTCGATCCGCGTGGTCAGGGTGTCGTGCAGGGCGTCGCGCCGGCGTGCGTCCCCGGCAGCCGACAAGAGGAGGGCTCGGACGAGCTCGACGGTGGCTTCACCCACGGAGGTGGCGGCCGCGGCGTCGTTCGTGCTCTCGGCGCAGCCGTCGAGCGCCGCGAGGTGGTGGCGGACGAGGTCGTACAACGGGCTGGTGTGCAGGCCGGCCATGGCCCGCCGCCCGACGTCGACGTCCATCCCCAGATCGTCGTAGGAGATGTAGGTGGCAAGGGTGGCCGGACCCGTGTCCGACTCGTAGGTCCCCGTGAGGTCGCAGAGGAGCAGGTTCCCGGCCCGGGTCTCGAGGACGTGGCCGTGCTGGCGGTGCAGGCATCGCCCCTTGAGCTGGACGATCATCGAGACGACCTCGGGCGCCTCCCGGCGCACGTGGCGAGAGGTACGGAGCAGACGCACGGGTCGTCCGTCGTTGCGCAGGGCGTTGACGCGACCGAGCTGCCAGACGTCCATCCGGGTGTTGCGCGACGTCGGCCCCAGCAGGGAGACGTCGGTGGGGACGCTCATCTGCTCGATCACGGCGCGCGTCGCCTCGTCGCGATCGGAGGGAGGGATCGAAGCGGTGTCAAGGATCAGCGTCACGACGGTCCCACGGGTCGAGTGGCAGTTCGTCCGCGGCCGGTGGACCGGTCGCTCACCGATGAGGAGAAGCTAGGCAGCCGGCACGACGTGGACAAGCGGCGGGTGCGGTCGAGCGTGCACACCTCTTGGTCCAGCGTGCACCGATCGGCGGCCGAGGGACTGGTGCCACGTGATTTCGGTGCTGGGAGTGCACGACTGTCGCTGTCGTCTGCCTCGGCGGCGGGCGAGCGCCTAGCGTCGCCGCGGCGCGGCCGTGGCGGTGAGCGGGACCGGAGGCTCCGGGATGTGGTGGGACAGCTCGCGGGTCGTCGCGGAACAGCGGGTCGACGCGATCGCCGCGCTGATCGGCGAGTTGGGGATCGACTGCTCGGTGACGCACGAGCGCAGCACCACGGTGCACGCCCGCCTGCAGGCGGAGAGCCTCGGCGCCGTCGGCACGTTCAGCTACGCCGGCTCCGGGATCCGGATGGTGCAACCCGAGCGGACGGCTCGCGCCGCACCCGAGGTCCTCGCCGTCGCGGTCCAGGGACGCGGCCCGGGCGTGCTGGTCCAGCACGAGCGCCGTCGGTTGCTGCGGCCCGGGGACCTGGTGCTGATCGATCACACGTCGGCCTACGACTACCGCTGGCACGGCGACGGGGGCGCCGATTCGGTGAACATCCCGCTGGACGGTCTCGGGTTGCCGGTCGAGCTGGTCCGCCGAGCCTGTGTCCAGGTCGTCACCGATCCGCTCCGGGCGCTGGTGACCGGACACATCCGGCGTCTCAGCGCCGATGCGGCACGGCTGGCCGGCGACGCGGGGGCGGGCGCACTCGGCGAAGCCACGGTCGAGCTCGTCCGCGCCCTGGTGATGACCGCTGCCTCGGGGCGATCCGACGGCGACGCCACGTCCGGGATGCTGCCGGCCCACGGATCCTGACCAGGAGTCGAGGGAGCCGTCCCGCGGGCTCAACGATCCCCGGCCGCGCCCGCCGGGTTCGCGCGGCGGCACTCACTCGCAAGTGACCCGCTCGCAGCCCGGACCGGCCGAGGACGTCGCGCATCAGTTCGTGGCGGTCCTCGGGTGCCACTGCGTCGGTGTCAAGGACGAGCGCCACCACACCCCCGGAGATCGGTCGACGACGCCTACCGTGCCCGCCCGCCGACCGCGGACGAGCCGGTGCCGGGGTCGGTGCACGCCCAGCCAAGACCTGTGCAGGCTCAGCCATCCCCCGGGCGATCAGATCGGGTCACCCTCGGCCCAGTCACGAGGACCGGGAGGGCGAGGACATGGACGCGGAACTGCTCGAGCACGACCAGGCGCTGGTGGCCGAGGCGAACGCCAGCGGACGTCGGGCGGTGGTGTTCGTGCACGGACTCTGGCTGCTCCCGTCGAGCTGGGACCGCTGGCTGCCCGTGTTCCGTGACGCGGGCTTCGCGCCGATCGCACCGGGCTGGCCCGACGACCCCGGAACCGTGGCCGAGGCGAACGCGGACCCGGACGTGTTCGCCGACAAGAGCATCGGGCAGGTCGTGGACCACTACACGGCCCTGATCCAGGCGCTCGAGCACACGCCCGCCGTGATCGGTCACTCCTTCGGCGGCCTGTTCGCCCACATCCTGGCCGGCCGGGGGCTCTCGGCCGCCACGGTGGCCATCGACGCCGCCCCGTTCCGCGGAGTGCTGCCCCTGCCGATCTCCGCGCTCCGCGCCGGCACCCCCGTCCTGGGTCACCCCGGCACCCGGCACCGTGCGGTGCCGCTGACCTTCGAGCAGTTCCGCTACGCGTTCGCCAACGCCGTCGACGACGACCAGGCCGAGCGACTGTACGAGCAGTTCGCCGTGCCGGCACCCGGCCTGCCGCTGTGGCAGGACGCCGTCGCCAACGTCAACCCCCGCACCGAGGCCTGGGTCGACGTCGACAACCCCGACCGCGGACCCCTTCTGATCATCTCCGGGGAGAAGGACAACACGATCCCCTGGGCGATCTCCCACGCCGCCTACGAGCGGTACAAGAACAACCCGGCGAACACCGAGGTCAGAGGTAGCGCCGGATGAAGGTCAACGCGGTCTCGGCGACCTCACGCCACCCGTCGTCGA
>NZ_JBVPVA010000290.1:0-1549 GCF_055612215.1 Actinomycetospora sp.
GGAGTAGACCGCCGCGTAGCCGAGGCTGCCGGTCCAGTAACTGGTGGTCGGGGACGAGGTCCAGCCGCCGGTGCTGTCCCAGCCCACCCGCCAGTAGCCGGTGTTCGAGGTGCCGCCCTCGGCGGTGGTGATCGTGGGGTCCGCGGCGACCTGGGCGCCGTCCAGGTAGAGGACCGCCCCCGCCGCGGAGAGGGTGGCCACCGCGAGGTGCCACCGGCCGTCGTTGTACGCGGCCGGGCTGACGACGGTGCGCACGGCGGCCGGGTAGACGCCGAAGACGATCTGCCCGCCGTCGGTCATGTAGAGGTGGCGGTCGTAGACCGTCGACGGTCCGGTCCGCAGGTTGCCCCAGCCGATCAGGCGACCGCCGGTGGTGGTGCTGGTCCGGAACCAGATCGCCTCGGAGAAGACGTTCCTGCTGGCGACGGCGGCGGCCGCCGTCGTGGCGACGTAGGACGGCAGGGTCGCGGTGGGCGCGAGGGTCACGGCGCGGTTGGGCGTGTCGCGCGAGCACGGCGTGGTCGTGGACGTGAAGCCGTTGACGTAGGTGCCGGTGCGGGCGTTGCCCGACGCGTCGCGGGCGGGCGACAGCGTCAGGACCGAGGTGTCGTCCAGCGGCCAGACGAACGTGGTGCCCGGCGCGCCCGCGACTCCGGGGAACGCCCCACCGCAGGTGAAGTACGCCGCGCTCGCCGCGGTGTTGGCGCCGTTGACGACCTGTGCGGCGTACGCGGCCTGGGTGGGACGGGCGGCCTGGGACACGAGCAGCGCCGAGACCAGCACGATCGCGGTCGCCGCCGCGGCCGCTGCGCCGCCGCCCGGCCCGCCGTCCTCCGGGGGCCCGGTGCCGCGCGGCGGGTCGTCGAGCAGGGGCCGACGCACCGCGGCGGCGAGGCCGTAGGCCAGCGGGAGCAGCCAGAGCCCGGTCATCGTGAGCCAGAGCCACCACGGCATGTGGACCCCGGCCGTGATGGGCGTGCCCCGGGCTCCCGGGGGCGGGATCGTCGTCAGCGCCTTGATCTCGCCCGAGGCGAGGTCGACGAAGCCCCCGTACTTCGACGTGACCCGGATCGGCAGCATCCCGGCGGAGATGACCGTGATGTGCATCCCGGTGCCGTCTGCGGTGATGCCGCGGGTGATGGTGGCGACGAAGGGCTTGAGGACCAGGGTGGTGGTGGCGAGCAGCAGGGAGAACCCCAGGACCCGCAGCGGCACCCGCCAGAACCGCGTGACGAGCAGCTTCGTGCCCCACCACACCACCGTGCCGCCGAGCGCGAGCAGCGGGGTCGCCCGCAGCAGCCACCCCACCCCCGGGGCGATGAACACGGCCTTCCCGACGACGGACCGGTGCGGGATCTTCCACGGGTCCTCGGCCCCGTTGATGTCGCCCCGGGCGATGTAGAGCGGGCCGTCCGGCCCGGGTTCGATCCGCACGATCCGGTGCGTCTTGGTGTCCTGCGGCTGCGGGACCGGGGGCTGGTAGGTGATGACGTCACCCAGCCGGTACTCCGGGGCCGGCTCGGTCAGCACCAGCGTGCCGACCGGCGCG
>NZ_JBVPVA010000548.1:0-1288 GCF_055612215.1 Actinomycetospora sp.
GCTGCGCCGCGAGCTGGCCGTGGTGCTGGCCCGCTCGCCGTACGGGCAGGCGGCGGTGTACCCGACGGTGGAGACGGTGCAGGTCGGCGGCATCTGCACCGAGGTGCTCGCCCCGGCCCCGGGGCTGTCCGAGGAGGCCGCCGAGGCGGCCGAGGAGCTCGCCCTGCGGATCGCGTCGGCGCTCGGCGTCGTCGGGCTCCTCGCCGTCGAGCTCTTCGAGACCCCCGGCGGGGAGGTCCTGGTCAACGAGCTCGCGATGCGTCCGCACAACTCCGCCCACTGGTCGATGGACGGCGCCGTCACCGGGCAGTTCGAGCAGCACCTGCGCGCGGTCCTGGACTATCCGCTCGGCTCGACGGCGACGCTGCGGCCGGCGTGCGTGATGGCCAACCTGCTCGGCGCCGCGTCCGCCCCCGCCACCGGACCCGACGAGCGGCTCCACCACACCCTCGCGCGCTTCCCCGACGCGCGCGTGCACCTCTACGGCAAGGCGGAACGGCCGGGTCGCAAGATCGGGCACGTCAACCTCACCGGGACCGACGTGGACGACCTGCGCCGGCGGGCGCGCCTCGCGGCCGATCACCTCGCGACCGGGGTCTGGAACGACGGATGGAGCGCCCACTGATGTCGCCGGAGACGAAGCATCGAACGGAGCACGCCGATAGGGGAGCTCGACCATGAACGGAGAGCTGGTGCCGGGGCAGGCCGTGGCGACCCGGACCGAGGGCGACCAGGTGGCGGGCACGCGACTGCCCCCGCTCGTCGGCATCGTCATGGGCTCGGACTCGGACTGGCCGACGATGCAGGCCGCCGCGGAGGCGCTCGACGAGTTCGGGGTCCCCTGGGAGGCGCGCGTGCTCTCGGCGCACCGCACCCCGCGGGAGATGCTCGACTGGTCGGAGTCCGCCGCCGGCCGGGGCCTGCGCGTCGTGATCGCCGGCGCGGGGGGTGCGGCTCACCTGCCGGGCATGGTCGCCGCCGCGACGGTGCTCCCGGTGATCGGCGTCCCCGTGCCGCTCAAGCACCTCGACGGCATGGACTCCCTCCTGTCGATCGTGCAGATGCCGGCCGGGGTGCCGGTCGCGACGGTGTCCATCGGCGGGGCCCGCAACGGCGGACTGCTCGCCGTGCGCATTCTCGCCGCGGCCGACGCCGGTCTCGCCGCCCGGATGGCCGACTTCCAGGCCGACCTGCGCACCTCGGTGGCCGGCAAGGACGAGGCGGTGCGCACGCTCGGACCCGGCGGCTCCTGACGACGGGGGCGGCCGCCCCCCTACCGTGGGACCGG
>NZ_JBVPVA010000578.1:0-6143 GCF_055612215.1 Actinomycetospora sp.
CCGGGTAAGGATTCGCGCATGAGCATCGCCGCCATCAACCGCTACCCGGTCAAGTCGATGCAGGGCGAGGCGCTGACCCGCACCGTCCTCGACGAGCGCGGCGTCGTGGGCGACCGGGCCTATGCGCTGCTCGACGTCGAGACCGGGGTCGTCGCGAGCGCGAAGGTGCCGAAGCGGTGGCCGACGCTGCTGCAGTTCGCCGCGGCGTTCACCGCCGACCCGGTGCCCGGCGAGCCGGCGCCGGCCGTGACCGTCACCTTCCCGGACGGCTCCACCCGGCGCAGCGACGACCCCGACATCGACCAGGCGCTGTCCGCGGTGCTGGGCCGCGACGTCAAGCTCATCACCACCCCGCCCGAGGGCGTCGGCTTCGAGGAGATCTGGCCCGAGATCGACGACCTCGCGCCCCAGCACGTCATCGACGCCACCACGGCCCGCCGTGAGGACACCGGCGAGGCCATCAGCCGCTTCGACGTCGCGGGCTTCGCGCCGCCGGGGCGCTTCTACGACCTCGCCGCCCTGCACGTCATCACCGAGTCGACCCTGGCCCGCCTGCGCGAGCTCGCCCCCGACAGCCGGTTCGAGGTCGCCCGGTACCGCCCCAACATCGTCCTCGCCGAGACCGGCGACGGATTCGTCGAGAACGACTGGCCCGGCCGGGAGATGACCCTCGGCGACGGCGTGCGCGTGTCGTACACGTTCCAGACCATGCGCTGCATCATGACCACGCTCGCCCAGCAGGACCTGCCCGAGGACCGGGACGTCCTGCGGACCGTGGCCAAGCACAACCGGGTCGACATCACCAAGCGCGAGGTGGCCGGCCGCTGGGCCTGCGCGGGCGTCTACGCCGACGTCACCGCAGGCGGGGAGGTCGCGGTGGGCGACCCCCACGCGTGAGCGGCGGGCCGCGGGTACGGATGACCCGGCACTGACGCCCGTCCGGGATCGAACCGCTGTGGCGGTCACCACGGACGTCGGGCGACGTTGTCCGTCGCTCACCCGAGGTGCCTCCTGGCCGCCACCGCGCCGACCGAGACGATCCCGTCCCGGTCGGTGGCGCCCGTCGACGAGGGCCCGCCCGCGGGTCCCGGTCCCCGGCGCGGCCCTGTCCGACGCGCCCGGGCGCGCCGGGTCGCGCGGCTGGTCGTGGTGCTGGCCGCCCTGGGTGTGGGGGTCGCGGCCGCGGTGGTGGCCGCCGAGGTGCCCGCGGCGCCGGTGGAGTCGTCGACCTCGACGGTGACGTGGCCGCGCGCGGGCGCCGCCCCGCAGCCCACGACGCTCTTCCTCGTCCCCTACCGCCCGGCCACGCTCGAGGCCACCATCCCGTGCGGCGCGATCCGGGCCGCCCGCGCCCGGGAGGGCACCACGACGATCCTCGCGACCCTCGTCGGCGGCCCCGCCGACGGTCTCGCCGTGCGCACCGCCCCTGCCGACGACGACGCGGCCGGGCCGCCGACCGTGCAGGTGATCGCGAGCGGCCGGCTCGTCCCGGTCGAGGTCCCGGACCAGGGGTGTGGGCTCACCGTCCGGGCCGACGCGGGCGGGGTGGGCGTGACCGTGGGGGATCCGACCCGTGCCCCCGCGGTGAGCGTCCCCGGCGCCCCGGTCCCCGAGGTGTTCGCGGCGACGACCGACCTGCGCGGCGACGACGCCCGCGGCCTCGCGCTGACGGCCCGCACGCCGGCCTGGTTCGACAACGCCGCCACCCCGGCCAAGGCCGACCTCGTCGCCGCGGCACACCGGCTCGCCCTGGTCGCGCTCCTGCTCGTCGTCCTCGCGCGGCTGCTCACCCCGACGGAGCCGCCCCCGCGGGCCCTGGCCGAGCTCGCCTCGCGGCGCGGGCTCGCGATCGCCCGCACCCGTGCCCGGAGGGTGCGCCGCGGTGTGGCCGCGGCGCTGGGGCGTCCGGTGGTGCTCGCCCGGCTCGGGGTGGACGTCGTCGTCGCGCTGACCCTGGCCTGGTGGTCGATCGTCGGACCGCTGACCGACGACGACGGGTTCGCCGCGGTGATCGCGCGCCAGGCCGCGACCGGCGACGTCGGGAACTACTACCGCTGGTTCGACGCCTCCGAGGTGCCGTTCGCGACGAACCAGCAGCTGCTCGCGCTGTTCCTCGACCAGGGCCTGTCCCCGGTGGCGCTGCGCACGCCCAGCGTGCTCGCGGGACTCGCGTTGTGGGTCGTGGTCACCCGCGGGGTGCTCGGGCCGGCCCTGGGCGCCACGGGGCGGTCGGTGGGGGTGCGGGTGCTCACCGCGCTCGCGTTCGGGGTGTGGTGGTTGCCCTACGACCTCGGGGCCCGACCCGAGTCGCTCGTCGCGCTGGGGACGACGACGGTGGCCGCGCTGGTGCTGCGGGCCGCCCGCTGCGTCCCCGGCGACGGCCGTCGGGTCTCCCACCCGGTCGTCCTGATCGCGGTGGCCGGGCTCGTCGCGGGCCTGACGGTGACGGCTGCACCCTCGGGACTGCTCGCCGCGGCGCCGTTCCTGCTGTGCCTGCCCCGCCTCGCGCGGGCGATCGGGGGCGCGGGCGTGCCGCGGGAACCGGGCCGGGTCGCCCGGGTCACCCGGGCGCTGCTGCCCGTGGCCCACCTGGCGGTGATCGCGGGCCTCGCCGCGGTCGTCCTGACGGTCGTGTTCGCCGACCAGTCCTGGCACGGGTTCCTCGTCGCGACCGCGATCCACCAGCAGATCGGGCCCGACCAGCCGTGGTACGCGGAGTGGCTGCGCTACGGCTACCTGTTCGGCGACGACTCCTGGGGCGCGGCGGCCAAGCGGGTGCCCGTGGTGGTCGGGTTGGTGATGGCCGCGACGGGGTTGGTGGTGCTGGCCCGTGGCTCGGGTCGCGACAGCGTCCTGGGCCGCGAGTCGGTGCTGCTGCTGGGTCTCGCCCCGGCCGGGTTCGCGCTGCTGGCCGTGACGCCTTCGAAGTGGTCGCACCACTTCGGTGCACTCGCCGGCTACGGCGCGATCGGCCTGGTCGTCGCGATCCTCGCGCTGGGGCGGGCGGTGCGGCAGCGCGACCCGGTCGTCGCGGCCACGGCCGGCGTCGCCACGCTCGGGCTCGCGCTCGGGGCGGCGTTCGCGTTCTCCGGGCCGAACGCCTGGTGGGGCTACTCCGGGTTCGGCATGCCCGGGGCGGACGGTCCGCAACGCCCGTTCGACTCGGTCGTCCTGTGGCTCGCGTTCGCCGTCGCCGCGGCCGCTGTCGTGGTCCTCGTCGGGTGGCTCCGGTCCGGGGGCGGCCCGGGCGAGGGCGGCCAGCGGTCCGTGAGACCCGCGCTCGCCGGTGCGGCGCTGCGCGATGCGGTGCTGGGCGGCGGCCCGCTCGTCCCGGTGGTGACCGCCATCGCCGTCGTCGTGACCTCGCTGCTGCTGCTCGTCTCGTCGTTCTCGACGGCGGCCGCGCGCCCGGGCTACTCGCTCGCCGCCCAGGACCGGGCCGCGATCGCGGACCCGTCCTCGCCCGCGGCGTGCGGGTTGCAGGACCGGGTGCAGGTCCTGCGGACGGCCGCCGGCGGGCCGCTGCGTCCGGTCGACGGCTCGCGCGCCGCCATGACCGGCTTCGTCGCCGGCGGGGGCGCGGTCGACCCCCCGCCCGTCCGCCCGGGCCAGACCGACGGGACCGACGGGACGGCCGACACCCGGGACGGCCGCGACACCTGGGGCAGCCGCGTCGACGGCGCCGGCACGGTCGGGACCCTGACCACCGGGTGGTTCGCGCTGCCCCGGCCGGGCACCGACCAGCTGCTCGCCGTCTCGGTGGCGGGCCGCACGACCGACGGTGAGTCGTTGACCTGGCAGTTCGGTCGGGACGACCGCGTCGTCGGCTCGCGGCCCGTCGTCGAGACCCCCGAGCCCGACCGCGGCTACCGGGGCTACGCGCCCGACGCCGAGGCGGCGCAGCTGCAGGACCGCGCGGACGACCAGAAGCGGTGGCGCACCGTCACCCTGGCCGCCCCGGACGTCCCCGGCGGCGCCGACGAGGTCCGGCTGCGGGCCACCGACGAGCGCACCGACACCGGCGGGTGGGTGGCGCTGACCGGCCCGCGGATCGTCGACGTGCTCCCGCTGACCCGCTGGCTGGCCGGTCGCGGACCCGTCCTCGTGGACTGGGCGATCGCGTTCGCCTGGCCCTGTGCGGGCCGCCTGCCGCGGGTGGCGGACGGCGTCGCCGAGACCCCGGGCGTGTTCGTCACCGCGCCGACCGGCCCCGCCGACCCGATCCCCGGCGAACGCACCCTGTCCGTCGGCCCGCTGGGCGATGTCCTGCCCGAGCGCTGGACCCTCGGCGCCGACGGGCTGACCACCGGCCAGGCCTCCGACGGGAGCTTCGCGGGCCTGCCGGCCGACGGCACCCTGCGCGAGCTGGACACGCGGCTGCCCGACGAGCCGGGGCGCCGCTGGGGCCGGATCCTGGTGCCGGACCTCGACGAGCTGGCGACCGACGCCTACGACACCACGCGGGAGACCGGGGTCGTCCCGGGGACCGCGGGGGACCCACCGCCCGTCGTCGGCCGGTGACGCCGCGGTCCGTGCGGGTAGCCGCCGGACATGATGACCGTGATCACGCACGTGACGCTGACGCAGGGCTCGGAGCCGGAGTGGGACGCCGCCATGCACGACCGGCTCGAGTCCGCCACGCAGCGCGAGGGATGGCTGGGCAACCAACTGCTGATCCCGCTCGAGGCGCCGAACCAGCGCACCGTCGTCGGGACGTGGTCCACCCGCGCCGCCTGGGAGGCCTGGCACGCCGACGACGCCTTCCTCGAGACCCGCGAGCGCATGGAGGGTCTGCAGGAGGGCCCGAGCGAGACGACCTGGTACGAGGTCGTCACCGAGGAGCATTGAGCGCGGTGGCCGTCCTCGTCGGCGGAGCGTGAGTGTCGGGGGGTCGCGCTAGCTTTCGCAAATGCGTTCGAACGACGGGTCGGGGCGGGTGACGCCGTCAGTGTGGAGCTGGCCGCGATGCTCGCCCGCCTCGGTGAGCTCGCCGACGCCGCGGTCGACGACCCGACGGTCACCGCGGCGGCGCGGGTCGACCGAATCGCCGTGCTGGAGAAGGCGCGGGCGGCGTTGGCCGCGGCGCAGCACACCGAGATGGTCGCCTTCGCCCGGACCCGGGTCGCCGAGCAGGGCGAGCTGGTCGCCGCCGGGCGGCTGGATCCGGAGACGCTGGGCCGCGGGATCGCCGACGAGATCGCCCTCGCCGCCCAGGTCTCACCCTGGCAGGGCTCGAAGCGGCTCACGGTCGCCCGCACCCTCGCCGCTGATCTGCCCGAGACCCGTCGGCTGCTGGCCGCGGGGCGGATCAGTGAGCGGCTCGCCGAGACCGTCGTCGGCCAGACGAGCCACCTCGACGGCGAGCAGCGCCGGCTGGTGGATAAGGCGCTCGCCGAGGCCGGGCTCGAGCAGGTCGGGTTCCGCCGCGCCGAAGCGACCGTCAAGCGCATCGCCTACGAGACCGACCGCGTCGGCTACACCCGCCGCGGGCGGAAAGCGCGCAAGGATCGGCGGGTCACGTTGCGCCCGGCCCCGGACACCATGGCCGTGCTCTCCGGGCTGCTGCCCGTCGAACAGGGCGTCGCCTGCCTCGCCGCGTTGCGCGCGCACGCCGACCGCGTGGTCGCCACCGGCGGTGATGGGCGGAGTCGGGACCAGGTCATGGCCGACACCCTCGTCGAGCGCCTCACCGGACAGGCCCGCGCCCAGGACGTCGACGTCGAGGTCGGGATCGTGCTCCCCCTCGACGCACTCATCGATCCCGAGAGTCCCGCGACGGGGGAGTTGGTCGGGCACGGCCCGCTGCCGGCCGGGATCGTCACCGATGTGCTGCGCTCCACCGCGGGGAAGCGGTGGTGGCGGCGGCTGTTCGCCCACCCCGGCCACGGCACCCTCGTAGGCGGAGAGTCGCGGGCGCGGCGCTTCGACGGGTTCCTCGCCGCGCTGATCGACCTACGCGATGGCGGCCGCTGCCGCGACCCGTTCTGCGACGCCCCCATCCGCCACCACGACCACATCCGCCAGTCCCGCGCCGGTGGGCCGACCAGCTTCACCAACGGCCGCGGGGTGTGCGCGCGGGGGAACTTCGTGCGGGAGATGCCCGGCTGGCAGGTGGAGGTCGTCCACGACGGGCTCGGCGACCA
>NZ_JBVPVA010000643.1:0-7221 GCF_055612215.1 Actinomycetospora sp.
CTTCGGCCGCCGGCTCGCCCGCTCCCGCACCCTGGCCTGGACCCTGCGCGGCATCCCGCTCTCGGCCACCGACCACGTCCCGGTGCCCGAGAACACCGTCGAGGCCCGCGTCCGGGCGCTCGCCGCCGGCCTGGGCAGCAGCCTCGCCCCGCCCGTCCGGCCCGCGCCGCACCGCGCGGCCGCCGCCCTCGTCGGGCTCGAGCTCGGCGCCGCCCGGCTCGCCCTCGCCGCGATGGACCCCGACACCGGGCTCGGGGCCGGTCCGGTCGACGCCCACCGGCCCGCCGCCTCCGGGCACCACGCCGCCCACCACGAGCACCATGGCTGACCCGACGACCCTGCTCCCGCTGCTCCTGCTCGCCCCGGCCCTCGTCGTCGTCGCCGGCCTGGCCGCCTCGGCCGGCGCCGTGACCGGCGGCGGCCGGCCGAGCACCCCCGCCGTCGAGACGCTGCGCCTGCTCACGAAGCAGCGCCGCCGCACCCCGACCGACGACCCGCTGCTCGCCCGGATCGGGCTGACGGTGCTGCCGGTCGCCGCGGTCCTCGCCGTCGCCGTCGTGCCGCTGGGCCTGCCGGGTACGGGCGCCGCCGTGGACCTCGACGTCGGCATCGTCTGGTTCAACGCGATGGAGGTGCTCGCCTGGTTCGCGGTGTGGACCGCGGGCTGGGGGCCGAACTCGGCCACGGCACTCGTCGGGGGCTACCGCGTGCTGCCGCTGGGCCTCGCCTACGAGCTGCCGCACATGCTCGCGATCACCACGCCGGCGATCGCCGCGGCGTCGCTCGACCCGGCGACGGTGGCCGGCGCCCAGCACGGGCTCTGGTACGCCGTATGGATGCCGGTGGCGTTCCTGCTCTACCTGGTCTCGACCGCGGCGATGGCGTTCTGGGGCCCGTTCGCGGCGCCGCTGGGCCGCGACCTCGCCGGCGGTGCGGCCGCCGAGCACGCCGGGCTCGACCGGCTCCTGCTCCACGCCGGGCGCTGGATGCTGCTGGTCGCCGCGGCCGCGATGGCGGTCCCGCTGTTCCTCGGCGGGGGCGCGCCACCGCCCATCACCGGCCCGGACCCGTTCGGCGGGCCGGCGTGGCTGTGGGTCGCGATCAAGCTGGTCGTCGTCCTGGGCCTGCTCCTCGGGCTGCGCCGGCTGATGCCGGTGCTGCGGATGGAACGGTTCGCGACGCTCGCCTGGACGGTGCTGATCCCGCTCGCGGTGGCGCAGGCGCTGGTCGTGACGGTGGTGGTGCTGCTGTGACGCTGCTGATCGTGGTCGCGGCCCTCGGCCTGCTCGCCGTCGTCACCGGGGTCGGGGTGTTCGTCGCCGATTCGATGGCCCGCGCGACGTTCCTGCTGCTGCTCTCGTTCGTCGCCGTCGCGGTGGTGCTGCTGGCGTTCGGCCTGACCTACCTCGGGATCGTCGTCGTCCTCATGATGACCATCGAGATGATGATCATGGTGGTGTTCATGGTCATGCTGATGATGAACCCGGCGGGCCTCGAGCCGATGACGATGGTCCACAACCGCTGGGGCGCCCGGCTGATCGCGCTCGGGGTGTTCGCGGTCCTGGCGGCGGGCGCGCTGCTGGTGCCCTGGCCGGTGTCCCCGTCGATCCCGCCGGCACCCGACCCGACGACCGCCCTGGGCCTGGACCTGATGGGACCGCAGATGCTGACGATGTCGGTGCTCGGGCTGGCGCTGCTCGCGACGATCGTCGGGACCGTGGCGCTCTCGGTGAGCCGCGGACCCGCGCCCCGGGGAGGCCGGCGGTGACCGAGACGACGCTGCGGGTGGTCCTCGTCGTCGCGGCGGCCCTCGTCGCAACCGGGGTGTACGGCGCGCTGTCCCAGCAGTCGATCGTGATGATCATGATGGGGCTGGAGCTCGTCGTGAACGGCCTGGTGCTCGCAACCGGGGGAATCTGGTGGGCGGCGGGTCGGCCGGGCAACGCGTCGGTACTCGTGGTCGTCCTGGTGACCGTGATGGCCGTGGAGATGGCGACGGGGTTCGCGGTGGCGCTCGCTCTCTACCGGGCCCGCCGGGTGGACCTCACCGACGACGCCGGGGAGCTCGCGAGGTGAGCCGACCCGCATGACGCTCCTGCTCGCCCTCCTGCTCGCGGTCCCGGTGACCGCCGGGTTCGTGCTGCTCACGGTCTTCCCGCGGGCGGCCGGCGCGCCCGTCGTCGCGGGCGGCCTCGTCGCGGCCGTCGTCGCCGCGGTGCTCGCCGTCCAGCTCGCGGCCGAGGTCCGCGCAGCGGTCGCGCCGACGCTCGTCGTGCCGCTGCTCGGCGACGTCGCCTTCCGCTACACCGTCGACGGCCTGGCCGCCGCGCTCGTCGTGACCGTCACGGTGATCGGCGCCCTGGTGCTGCTCGCGGCCGCCGGGGAACCGCGCCTGCGCGAGGGCCGCTTCGTCGGCTCGATGCTGATCTTCCTCGCGGCGATGCTGGCGACGGTCACCGCCGCGACGCTGCCCGCGCTGCTCGCGCCCTGGGAGGTCATGGGCGCCGCGAGCTGGGTACTGATCGCCTTCGACCGCCGCGACCGCGCCGTCGGCCCGGCCGCCACCCGCGCGTTCCTGACGACGCGGGTGTGCGACGTCGGGCTCTACGTCGCGACGGGGGCCGCGCTCGCGGGCGGGGTGCCCGGCCTGGCGCTCGGCGCCACCGCGGCCGCCCCGGAGGGCTGGCGGTCGCTGGTCGCGGCCGGCCTCGTGGTCGCGGCGCTCGGCAAGTCCGCCCAGCTGCCGTTCTCGACGTGGCTCTCGGGCGCGATGGTCGGGCCGAGCCCGGTGTCGGCGCTGCTGCACTCCGCGACGATGGTCGCGGCCGGGGCGGTGCTGCTGGTCCGCGTCGCTCCGCTGCTGGCCGCCACGGGCTGGGCGGCGACGCTGGTGGCCTGGGCCGGCGCGCTCACCGCGGTCGTGCTCGGCGTCGTCGCCGCGACCCAGCGCGACCTCAAGCAGCTGCTGGCCGCGTCGACCTGCGCGCAGGTCGGGCTGATGGTGCTCGGCGCGGGTGTGGGGGCGACGGCGGGTGCGTCCGGTCTGCTCGTGGCGCACGCGGCGGTCAAGGCGCTGCTCTTCCTCGCCGCCGGCGGGTGGCTGGCGGTGCTGCGCACCCGCTCGCTGCCGGTGCTGCGCGGGGCGGCGCGGCGCCATCCGGTGGTCGGGGTGACGTTCACGGTGGGCGCCGCGGCGCTGGCCGGGCTGCCGCCGCTGTCGATCTGGTGGACGAAGGACTCGGTGCTGGCCGGGGTGCCGCTGGGGGACGGCCTGCTGACCGTGGCCGGGCTGCTGGCCACGGCCCTGTCGGCGGTCTACGCGACCCGCGCGGCGTGGTTCGTCTGGCGGCCCACCCCCTCGCCCTCGATCCGGCGTGGGGCCGAGCGGCGGCGTCGGGTCCCGGTCGTCCTGGGGGTGGCGCTCGTGGCGCTCGCCGTGCCCGCGGCCGCCGTCGGCGCCGTCGCGGTGGCCGTCGGGGCCGTCCCGCGGGCGGACGCGGGCCAACTGGTGACCACCGGCGTGGTCGCCGTCTTCGCCGCCGCCGCGACCTGGGCGCTGCACACCCGCCCGATCCGGCTGCGCTCGGCCGTGCTCCCCCGGCTCGCGGGCGCGGCCCGGGGCTGGCTGGGCCTCGAGACGGCCACCCGCACGATCGTCGTGCGTCCGGTGCTCGCCCTCGCGCGGCTGGTGGACCGCGCCGACGGCGCGCTGGCGACCGTCCCGCCCCGGGCGGTGGCGACCGTGCCGCGGCTGGCCCGCGTCGTCGAGGCGCGCGGTGAGCGTCCCCTCGGGACCGCGGTGACCGGGCTCGGCGTCGGGATCCGGCGCCTCGGGGACCTCGCGCGACGCCCGCAGACCGGGCAGCAGCACCAGTACTACGCGCAGGGTCTCGTCGCCGTGGGCACGCTGGCCGCGCTCGTCGCCGTCCTCGTGGTCACGGGGGTGCGCTGATGCTGACCGCGCTGTGGCTCGCCCCGCTCGTCGTCGCGGCGGTGCTCGCGGCGGTCCCGGCCGCGCGGCGGGAGGCGGTGCTGGCCGCGTGGGTCGTGCTCGCGCTCGCCGAGGTGGTCGGGTCGGTGCTGGTCTGGACCGCGGTGCCGCGCGGCGGCGGCTTCGGCGACGAGGTCGCGGTGCCGTGGATCCCGGCCTTCGGCGTCGGCTACCACCTCGGCGCCGACGGCTTCTCCGCGCCGCTCGTAGCCATGACGACCGTGGTGTTCCTGGCCGCGGCGCTCTACTCGCTGAGCCGCCCCGTCGGCGAGGACCCGGCCCGGACCCGGGCGTTCGTGCTGCTGTTCCTCGTGCTCGAGGCGGTCTGCGTCGGGGTGTTCCTCGCCCTGGACCTGGTGCTGTTCTTCGTGTTCTTCGACCTGTCGATCGTGCTCATGTACTTCGTGATCGCGGGGTGGGGCACCGGGTCGCGCGAGCGGTCGGCGCTGCAGTTCTTCCTGTACACGTTCCTCGGCTCGCTGGTGATGCTGCTCGGGTTCCTCGTGCTCGCCGTCGGGGGGCGCGACACCGGCGGGATCACCTTCGACATCCCGACGCTCGCAGCGCGCGACCCCCTCGCCGGGCATGGGGTGGCGGGGATCCTCGCGCTCGTCGCGATCGGGGTCGGGCTCGCGATCAAGACCCCGGTCTGGCCGCTGCACACGTGGCTGCCCCCGGCCCACACCGACGCGCCCGCGGCCGGGTCGGCGGTGCTCGCCGGGGTCCTGCTGAAGATGGGCACCTACGGCTTCGTCCGCATCGCCATGCCGCTGCTGCCCGGGCCGTGGCGTGCGGCGGCGATCGTCGCAGTGGTGCTCGGGGTGGTGTCGGTGCTCTGGGGCTCGCTGGTGGCCCTGGCCCAGCGCGACCTCAAGCGGTTGGTCGCCTACACCTCGATCACGCACCTCGGCTACGTCGTGCTCGCCGTCGGCGCTGCCGGGGTCGTCGCCGCCGGGCCCGCGGCGCGCACCCTCGCGGTCACGGGCGCGACCGTCCAGATGGTCAGCCACGGGCTCGTCACCGCGGCGCTCTTCCTGCTCGCGGGGGTGCTGCGCGACCGCGGGCACACCTCGGAGATCGCGGCCTGGACCGGGCTCGCGGGCCCGATGCCGCGGTTCTCGTGGACGTTCGCGCTCGCCGCGTTCGCCTCGCTCGGGCTACCCGGCCTGTCCGGGTTCATCGGGGAGTTCTCGCTGCTCGCCGGGTCGCTGCCGGCGTACCCGGTCGCGACGGTGCTCGCGGCGCTCGGGCTCGCGATCACCGCGGCCCTGTTCCTGCGGGCGCTGCAGTCGATGCTCCTCGGCGACCGGCACCTCCCGCCCGCCGCCGAGCGGTCCCCCACGCCGCGGGCCCGGCTGGGGCGCTCGCCGTCGAGCCCGGATCTGCGGGTCGCCGAGACCGCCGCGGTCGGGCTGCTGCTCGCGTGCTCGCTGGTGATCGGGGTGGCGCCCGCGCTGCTGACCTCGACGATCGCCCCGGCGGCCGCGCAGGTGGTGTCCCTGGTGAGCCGATGACCGGCGACGCGCTCACCCTGATGCCCGAGATCGTCCTCACGCTCGGCGCGGTGCTCGGCCTGCTCGTCGGGTCGTTCCTCCCGCCCGGCCGCGAGGCCGCGGTGCGCGGGCTCGGCGTCGCGGTGGCGGTCGCGGCGGCCGTCGTGGCCCTCCTCGTGCACGGCGGCCCGACGGCGTTCGGCGGCACCTACACCGTCGACGTGGCCACGACGACCGTGCGTGTGCTCGTCGCGGGGGCGGTGGCGGTGACGCTGGTCCTGGCCGGGGACCCGGACGTCGGAGACGTCTCGGTGCCGACACCCAGGGTCCGGAAACCGTCGTCGGTCACCGGGCGCGTGGACACCGCGTTCGCCGTCCTCGTCCAGCTCTCCGGGGTCGGCGCGATGGTGCTCGGCGGCGCCTCGGACCTCCTGCTGCTCGCCGCCGCCGTCCTGCTCGCCGGCCTGCCCCTGGCCGCGGTCGCCGGGCTGCGCCGTGACGGCCGCGCCGCCGAGGCCGCGCTGAAGTACTTCCTGTCCTCGGCCCTGTTCGGGCTGGTCCTGCTCACCGGGGTGACGGTCCTGCTCGGCCTGACCGGCGCCACCGCCTACGGCGCCCTCGGCCGGCTCACGACGCCGGGCCCTCCCGCCGTCGCCGCCGCCGTCGCGCTGCTCCTCGTCCTCACCGGGCTGCTGATGACGATCGGCGGGGTGCCCGCGCACTTCTGGGTCCCCGACGCCGTGGACGGCACGTCCCCCGTCACCGGCGCCGTCCTCACGACGACCGCCAAGCTCGGCGGGCTCGTCGCGACCTGGCGGCTGCTCGTCGCCGTGCCGGCCGACGCGATCCCCTGGCCGCTGCTGGTCGCGGTCCTCGCCGTCGCCTCCATGACGCTGGGGAACCTCGCCGCGTTCGCCCAGACCTCGCTGCGCCGGCTGCTCGCCTACTCCACCGTCAGCCAGGTCGGCTACCTGCTCGTCCCGGTCGCCGTCGCCGCCCGGACTCCGCTCGCGCTGCCCTCGCTCCTCGGCTACCTCGCCGCGTACGCGGTGACCAACCTCGCCGTGTTCGCCGTGCTCGCCGCCCGGCCACAGGCCCTCGAGGTCGCCGACCAGCGCGGTCTCGCCGGGCGCCACCCGGTGCTCGCGGTGGCCCTCGCCGTCGGGCTGCTCGGGCTCGTCGGCACGCCCCCGACGGTCGTGTTCGCCGGCAAGCTCGCCGGGTTCACCGCTGCGGTCGACGGCGGGATGACGTGGCTCGCCGTCGTGGCCGTCCTGAACTCGATCGCGAGCCTCTTCTACTACCTGCGCTGGATCGCGCCGGTGTTCTCCGCGGGCGACCCCGTGCTGCGCGACCCCGTCGCCCCCCGCGCGCGGGCCGTCGCGGTCGTGCTCGCCGTGGTCTCGGTGGCCGGCGGGATCCTGGTCGCGTTCGCGGGGTGATCGCGGCCGTCCCGAGCGGCACCGGCTCGGCGCCCGACCGTCAGCGCCTCGTCCCGCCGGCGCCGCCACCCGTGGCCGTGATCAGTCGGCCTGGTCGCCCAGCTCCCAGCCGACCGGGTCGGCCAGGCGCAGCGCCTCCTCGGGGCCCCAGGAACCGGGCGCGTAGGGGTAGAGCGGCGTCGACCCGTCCATCGCCGCACCGGCCGCGTGCCAGACCTCCTCGAGCCCGTCCGGCCGGGTGAACAGCGTCCGGTCGCCGAGCAGGATGTCGTGGATGAGCCGGACGTAGGGCGGC
>NZ_JBVPVA010000698.1:0-6231 GCF_055612215.1 Actinomycetospora sp.
AGGACGATGCCCGCGATGATGCAGAGGGCATACGCCCGCAGCGGGATCGGGCCGACGTGCCACACGCCCTGCGGAGGGCTGGGGATCGTCGCCGGGAGCATCGCTGCGAGCACGGGCCCACGCTATCGGGCGAGGGGACGGCGTTCGGTGAGGGCGGGGCCGGGTCGTGTCCGCAGGCGGCCGGGTCGCCTCCCTCGACCGCGCGCGAGAGGCACTGGGCGCAGGTATCGGGGCTGCCGAACCTGCCGGACGCGCCCCTGATCGTCAGGCGAGCCCGGCCACCGGTCACGAGGGGCACTGGGCGCAGGTCTGGGGGCCGGTTCGCGTGCCTGGCGTGCTGATGATCATGGGAGGGCGGCGCGGGCGCCTTCCCACGTGGGCGCCCCGGGAGTCAGCGCCCGGTGTGGTTGCCGCGCACGCCGGCCGCGAGCTCGCTGGTGAGGCGCGCGACCGCCGCCCGCCCGTGCTCCGCCGCCGAGACCATCGCGGAGCCCACGATCACCCCGTCGGCGAACTCGGCGATCTCGCTCGCCTGGGAGCCCGACCGGACGCCGAGCCCGACGCCCACGGGCAGGTCGGTGTGGCGCCGGACGCGCTCGACCAGCGCCGCCGCCGTGCCCGCCACCGAGTCGCGGGCCCCGGTGACGCCCATGGTGGACGCCGCGTAGAGGAACCCGCGGGTCACCGACGCGGTCGAGGCGATGCGCTGCTCGGTCGAGGACGGCGCGACGAGGAAGATCGGCGCGATGTCGTGGGCGGTGGTGGCGGCGAGCCAGCCGTGCTCCTCGTCGGGCACGAGGTCGGGGGTGATGACGCCGAGGCCGCCGGCGGCCGCGAGGTCCCGCGCGAAGGCCTCCGGCCCGTAGCGCAGCACCGGGTTCCAATAGGTCATGACGACCGCGCGGCCCCCGCGGGAGGCCAGGGTCTCCACGACGGCGAGGGTGTCCCGGACCCGCACCCCGCCCCGCAACGCGGTGTCGACCGCGTGCTGGATGACGGGGCCGTCGAGCACCGGGTCGGAGTAGGGCAGGCCGACCTCGACGAGGTCCGCGCCCGCGTCGAGGGCCTGGGTGAGCAGCCCGGTCGACCCGGCGACGGTCGGGTAGCCGGCGGGCAGGTAGGCGATGAGCGCGGCCCGGGACTCGGCGCGGGCCGTCGTGAAGACCTCGTCGAGCACGGACAGGCCGCCCCGCCGCGCGTCGCTGACGGTCCGGTCCCCCGTCGCGTCGCTCGTCTCCGTCACAGCTCCCGCTCCCCCGCCGCCGCGTCGGGCGAGTCGGGCTCCTCGGTGGGCAGCGAGGCCGGGTCCACGACGTCGAACCAGCGCGCGGCGGTGTCGACGTCCTTGTCGCCGCGCCCGGAGAGGTTGACCAGCAGCGTCGCGTCCGGCCCCAGCTCGCGGCCGAGGCGCACCGCTCCCGCGACCGCGTGGGCCGACTCGATCGCCGGGATGATCCCCTCGGTGCGGCACAGCAGCCGGAACGCGTCCATCGCCTCGGTGTCGGTGACCGGGATGTACTCGGCCCGCCCGATCTCGCGCAGGAAGGAGTGCTCCGGGCCGACGCCGGGGTAGTCGAGGCCCGCCGAGATCGAGTGCGACTCGACGGTCTGGCCGTCCTCGTCCTGCAGCACGTAGGTGAGCGCCCCGTGCAGGGCGCCGACGCTGCCGCCGGTGATCGACGCGGCGTGCCGGCCGGTGTCGACCCCGTCGCCCGCGGCCTCACAGCCGATCAGCCGCACCGCCTCGTCGTCGAGGAACGGGTGGAAGATGCCGATGGCGTTCGAGCCGCCACCCACGCACGCCAGGATCGCGTCGGGCAGCTGCCCGTACTGCTCGAGCACCTGGGCCCGCGCCTCGAGGCCGATGACGCGGTGGAAGTCGCGCACCATCATCGGGAAGGGGTGCGGGCCGGCGGCCGTGCCCAGCACGTAGTGGGTGTTCTCCACGCTGGAGACCCAGTCCCGGTAGGCCTCGTTCAGCGCGTCCTTGAGCGTGCGCGAGCCGGTGGTCACCGGGACGACCTCGGCGCCGAGCAGGCGCATCCGTGCGACGTTGAGGGCCTGCCGCTCGGTGTCGACCTCGCCCATGTAGACCACGCACTCGAGCCCCAGCAGCGCCGCGGCGGTCGCGGTGGCGACGCCGTGCTGGCCCGCGCCGGTCTCGGCGATGACCCGGGTCTTGCCCATGCGCACGGTCAGCAGCGCCTGCCCCAGCACGTTGTTGATCTTGTGCGAACCGGTGTGGTTGAGGTCCTCGCGCTTGAGCAGGACGCGGGCGCCCCCGGCGTGCTCGGAGAGCCGGCGCGCGTCGGTGATCGGGCTGGGCCGGCCCGCGTAGTCGCGCTGCAGCCGGTCGAGCTCGGCGAGGAAGTCCGGGTCGTGGCGGGCCTTGTCGTACTCCGCGGCGACCTCGTCGACCGCGGCGATCAGTGCCTCGGGCATGAAGCGTCCGCCGAAGCGGCCGAAGTGCCCGGTGGCGTCGGGATCGTGGTCGTGGTCGGACAGGCCGTCGCTCGCCCTGGGGAGTCCGCCGGGGCTGGTGGTCATGCTCGGTCCCTCTTCGTGCCGACGGTCGGCGGATGGTGGCGGCTGGTCAGCGGCTGGGCTTGGGGCACGCCGGGTGCGAGCCGGCAGTGACCAGCTGGCGCACCGCCGCGCGGGGGTCGTCGGCCGTGGCCATCGACTCGCCGACGAGCACCGCGTCCGCGCCCAGACCCGCGTAGGTCATGAGGTCCCCGGGGCCGCGCACGCCGGACTCGGCGACCCGCAGGACCTCGCCGGGCAGGCCCGGGGCGAGCCGGCTGAAGATCGTCCGGTCGACCTCGAGGGTGGCGAGGTTGCGCGCGTTGATCCCGACGAGCTTGGCGCCGGCGCGCAGGGCCATGTCCGCCTCCTCCTCGTCGTGGATCTCGACGAGGGCGGTCATGCCCAGCGAGTGGACGCGGTCGACCAGGGCGTCCAGCGCGTTCTGCTCGAGCACCGAGCACATCAGCAGCACCAGGTCGGCACCGTGGGCGCGGGCCTCGTGCACCTGGTACGTCCCGACCACGAAGTCCTTGCGCAGGACCGGCACGTCGACCGCGGCGCGGACCTCGTCGAGGTCGGTGAGCGAGCCCTCGAAGAGGCGCTGCTCGGTGAGGACGCTGACGACGCGGGCACCGCCCTCGACGTACTGGCGCGCGAGCTTCGCCGGGTCGGGGATGTCGACCATGTGGCCGCGCGAGGGCGAGGCCCGCTTGACCTCCGCGATGACGCCGATGCCCTGACCCTGCAGCGCGGCGAGCGCGTCCTTCGGTGGCGGCGCCGCGGCCGCGGCGGCCTTGACCTGGTCGAAGGGGACGGCGGCCTCGCGCTCCGCGAGGTCGGCACGAACCCCCTCGACGATCTTCTCCAGGACGCTCACGCGGATGCTGCCCCCGTTCCTCGGGCGATCGTCGGTCGTGTCACCGGGCCTGAAGGACCCCTGGCCGATCCCGCCGGCCGAGTTCGGTCCATGTTAACCCCGGCCACCCTCGGTCCGGTCCGGCGCCCTCCCCGCGGAGGGGCTCGACGGACCCGGGACGTCTGCGGCGGAACCGGACACGCCGGGTCCGGCCCGCGGCGGCGCGGCGGTCGGGTCCTCCCCCGCGTCCAGCGCCTCCCAGAGCGAGCGGTCCTCGTCCGGCGGGCGTTCCCGCGGCCGGCCGGTGGGCGCGTCGTAGCGCGCACCGAGCCGGGGCATGACCGAGCCGCGGGCCGCCGCCAGCGCGCCCACGACCACGAGCAGGGCCCCGCCCAGGGCAGCGAGCAGCGGCCAGACGAGCGTGACCTGCACCCCGAGGGCGCGGCCGGCCTGCCGGGCCGGCGCGGGCAGCAGGGAGGGCGCGGGGGCGACCAGGCCCGACACGGACTGCAGCAGCGCCCACAGCCCGGCCACCCCGACGATGACCCCGACCGCGCGCCGGCCCCAGCCCGAGGTCGCGAGCAGCCCGCCGATCGCCGCGAGGGCGAGCAGCGCCCACGGCACGAGCACCGGCTCGGTGTCCGCGCCGCTCGCCGTGGCGACGACCCGGCCGCGCAGCGGCACGTCCCACGTGGCGGTGAGCCACGTGCCGCGCGAGGCGCCCCAGAGCGCGACCGCCGCGAGGAGCAGCCCGACGACCGCGAGGCCCAGCAGCCGCCCGCCCGGCCGACGGGACGTCGCTCCGGCGGCGCCGCTCACGACCCGCCCCCGCCCACGTGCTCCGGTGTGGCGAGGGTGCCGGCGGTCGCGACCGCGGCCAGGACCGCCCGGGCCTTGTTCGTGGCCTCGGTGTCCTCCGCGACGGGGTCGGAGTCGGCGACGATCCCGCCGCCCGCCTGCACGTGGGCGACGCCGTCGCGCAGCAGGCCGGTGCGGATGGCGATCGCGGTGTCGGCGTCGCCCGCGAAGTCGAGGTACCCGACGATGCCGCCGTAGAGCCCGCGGCGGGTCGGCTCGAGCTCCTCGATGATCTCCATGGCCTTCGGCTTGGGCGCCCCGGACAGCGTGCCCGCGGGGAAGCAGGCGGCGACCGCGTCGAACGCGGTGCGGCCCTCCGCCAGCCGGCCCGACACCGTCGACACCAGGTGCATCACGTGGCTGTAGCGCTCGATGTCGAAGAAGCGGTGCACCTTCACCGTCCCCGGGGCGCAGACCCGCCCGAGGTCGTTGCGCCCGAGGTCGACGAGCATGAGGTGCTCGGCGCGCTCCTTCTCGTCGGCGAGGAGGTCCTTCTCGAGCAGGACGTCCTCCTCGGCGTCCGCGCCGCGCCAGCGCGTCCCGGCGATGGGGTGCGTGGTGGCGACCCCGTCCCGCACCGTCACCAGCGCCTCGGGCGAGGAGCCGACGATCTCGAAGGGCCGGTCCTCGGCGTCGGTGAGGCGCAGCAGGTACATGTACGGGCTCGGGTTGGTGGCCCGCAGGACGCGGTAGACGTCGAGCGCGTCCGCCGAGGTCTCGGACTCGAAGCGCTGGCTGACCACGATCTGGAACGCGTCGCCCGCCCGGATCCGCTCCTTCGCCGTCTCGACCGCCGCGAGGTAGCGGTCACGGTCGAACCGGCGCCGGACGACCGGCGAGCGGCCGGCCAGCGGGTCGTACGACGCCACGGTCGACGGGGCCGGTGCGCCGAGCTCGCGGGTCATCCGGTCCAGCCGGGTCAGCGCGTCGTCGTACGCGGCGTCGGCCCGCTCGGGGCTGTCGTCCCAGTTCACGGCGTTCGCGATGAGGGTGACCGTGCCCTCGTGGTGGTCGAGCACCGCGAGGTCGGTGGCCAGGAGCATGACCAGCTCGGGGATCGCGAGGTCGTCCTGCGCGTGCTCGGGCAGGCGTTCGAGGCGGCGCACCGCGTCGTACCCCACGTACCCGACGAGCCCCCCGGTGAGCGGGGGCAGGCCCGGCAGCGGGTCGGTGCGCAGCCGCTCGAGGGTCTCCCGCAGCACGACCAGCGGGTCGTCCGTCGCGTCGTCCCCCGTGCCCGGCAGGCCGACCGGCGGCGTGCCCGTCCAGTGCGCCCGCCCGCCGCGCTCGGTCAGGGTGGCCGCGCTCTGGGCGCCGATGAAGGAGAACCGCGACCAGGACTCGCCGTGCGCCGCGGACTCGAGCAGGAACGTCCCGGTCCGCTGTCCGGCCAGCTTGCGGTACACCCCGACGGGTGTCTCGTCGTCCGCCAGCAGGCGGCGCACCACCGGGATGACGCGGTGGTGCGCGGCGAGCTCGTGGAACCGTGCGCGGTCGGGCGCCACCGTCCCGAGGGTGATCGGCTGATCGGTCACGGACACGTCGCCCATTGTGGACGCCCCCACCGACAGTCTCGCCCGTCGGCCTCGCGCGGAGGCCTCCGCGGAGGCAGTCAGGAGGCGGCGGCCTCCGTCGGGGCGGGCTCGGCGCGGGTCCGGGCGGCGAACGCGACCGCCCCGATGACCACGGCGCAGCCGGCGAGCTGCCACGTGGTGGGGAACTGTCCGAGCACGAGCATCCCGAGCAGCACGGCGCCGACCGGCTGGAGCAGCAGGATCGACGCGCCGGTCGACGACGGGAGCCGCGCCATCCCGCCCGCGATGAGCACCCACCCCAAGCACTGGCCGATCAGGGCGAGCAGCGCGAGCCACCCGAGCGCCACCCAGCCCGGGGTCAGGTCGACGCCCTCCCACAGCGAGCCCAGGACCAACGCGCTGACCGCCGCGGCCGCGGTCGCCGTCGCGACCGGCCCGGACTTCTCCCCCGGCGCC